>CAYGUQ010000023.1:0-4003 GCA_964352995.1 uncultured Rhodobacterales bacterium | reverse complement strand
AGGCGCGGGGGCTTCAGGCGTCGGGCACGGGCCGCCGGTAGCGCAGTTCGTAGAGTCGACGCAGCGCGCGCAGCATCAGCCATGCGCTCGACACGCCGAAGAGCGCGGCGCTGAGCACGCTGTAGAGGATGCTGTCGAGCGCGCTGAAGCTCCACGCCTCCTCCGGCGCCGGCCTCGCCAGCCGCGCGCGCAGCACTTCGAGATTCCTGAGGTCGGGGTCGATGTCCTGCATCGCCGCGGCGGTGGGGCCGATCCAGTCCGGCCCGAGCGCGGCCGCCGCGCGGCCGACCTGCATCACCGCCTGCCGGCGCGCGAGGGCGGCCCCGTCGGCGTCGGCCACGGCGAAATAGGCCTGCGGCGCGCCGTCCCACGCCGTGCGCAGCGCGCCCTTGACCCTGTCGAGCGCCTCCTCGGCGGAGACGGTCCCGCCCTGCTCAAGCGCGCGCAGGCGCTCGATGGGCGCAGCGACCGCCTGCGCCACGGTGCGCTCCATCATCGCCACGCGCGCGTCGGCGCCGGCGGCGGCCTGACGGTAGCCGAGGGCGTCCATCGCCACGAAGCAGAGCGCGGCGAGGCCCACGGCGTTGGCGGCGAGGATGACCTGGGCGCGGCGCGGGTCTCCGGGCGGCCGCTCCTGCCGGTCCCGCCACGCGCTGTTGGAGACGTGGTCGTAGATCAGCGCCATCATGCAGGCGTGGAAGCCGCCGAGCACGGCGAACATCAGCGCCGCCCAGAACTGCCCCGCGACGCCGCCGTCTCCCATCGAGACGTAGTCGTTGAACACCTGATGGAAGTCGAGCTCTCCGCCATGCCGGCGCACATAGGAGACATGGCCCCACATGCGGCTGAACATCAGGTAGGTCGCCATCGAGATCGCCGAGACGAACCAGGCGTTGATGAACAGGAAGAGATACTGCAGCGTCGGAAACACGTTGTCGGGGTCGAAGGCGTTGCGCCAGGCGTTGCGCGCGGCCGCGGACTGGCGCGCGCTCCATGTCAGGAAGCTGGACGGGCCGTAGTTCACCAGCGTCCCCGCCGCCCAGAGCGCGCCCGCGCCCATCGCGGAGGTGTTCGGGAACGGGTTCACGCCGGAGGCGTGGCCGAGCGCGCCGATGGCGAACATCAGCGACGCCATGATGAGCAGCGCGCGAAGCAGGATGTCGGCCTGCGGCGCGCGGGCGCCGCGCTCGGCTTCCGCCCGAAAGATCAGCTCGCGCAGGAGGTTGGCGACCGCATTGTTGCGGCTCGGCGTCGTGTCGGCGCGCTCGGCGTAGAGCGCGAGCAGGCCGCAGACGTCCTCCACGGCATCGACCGCGCGGTCGCCGAGCGCCCGCCAGCGGGCCTCAAGCGCCCGGCCGTCTGCGAGGATCGCGCCGTCGGCGACCGTCAAGGGCGCGGAGCCCTGCGCGCCTTGCGCCGCCACCGGCAGCGCGGCGCCCTGCCCGGCGTCCTCCGCCAGCGCCGGCGGTTGAAGACGCCGGGAGCCCTGGCGCTCGGCGAGGTCGGCCAGATCCTCGATCAGCGCCGTGACCGCGGGAACGATTTCGAGCTCCAGCCGCTTGAATTCGTTGCGGACCGACCATGACGGCCACTCCGGCGCCGCCCGGCCCCAGGCCTGGAAGGCGAAGAGCTTCAGCACCGCCTGCTCCATGCGGTCGACGCCGGGGCCGTCGCCCATCGCCTCGCGCATCGCGCCCAGCACCGTGCGCAGGCGCTGCGCCTCGGACCCGCCGACGCGGAGGTCGCCCATGTCCTCCGGTTCGATGCGCACCTGCAGCAGCAGGTCCGTGAACTCGTGGAAATGCGCCGGCACCCCGATCATCCGGTGCGCCAGCTCGCGCATCCGCTTCTCGATGCGCCCGAGCACGGGCGAGCTCGGCATGAGGCCGACGAGCATCAGCGCGAAGAACAGCGGCGCGGAGGCGCCGTCGAACTCCGCCAGCGCGCCGGCGGCATCCCCGCCCGGCGACAGGAGCTGCAGCGCCGAGGCGCCGCCGAGGCTGAGCAGCGTGTATCCGAGCAGCAGCAGGCCGGCGTAGAAGGCGTAGCCGCGCGCGAAGACGGCGCGGCTGCGCAGCTGGTCGGGCGCGAACATCTCCACCAGCCTCGCGCGCCGCTGGGCGACGCTGCCGACGTCGAGCGGCCGGTTGAGCTGCTCCCGCGCGAAGGCGAGGATCACGAGGACGCCGAGCGCGTAGCCGAGCGTCCAGCCGCTGTCGATGCCGAGAAGCTTCGCGATGGTCGCCTGCGCGTCGACGACGTCCTGGGGCGTCGCCTCTCCGCCGATCTGGGCGGCGGCCGGGCCGCCCGCCAGAAGAGCGGCGGCAAACCATGGCGCGGCCGACAGCCGCCGGCGCGCCGCTTCCGCGAAGACGGCGCGAGGCGTCACGGCCCTGCCGCCGCGCTCAGTTGCAGGTCTGGATCTTCGGGTTGCACGGGTTGTACTGCCCCGGCGAGACGTCGGCGGGCGGGACGAGGGCTCCCGACACGCCTACGAAAGCGAGGATCATCAGCGTGCGCATGGCGTCATCCCCAATGGAGTGCGGCCGAAGAATGGCGCAATTCGGGCGTGCAATCAAACAATTTTAACGATTTGCGCGGCTGGCTTAATGCGGATCGGCCGGAAAGCGCGGCCGGGCGAACCCGGCCGCGCCGAAGGGTCAGTTGCTCTCGGACCAGCTCTTGACCAGCTCGTCATAGCCGACGGTGACGGGCGTCGGATCCTCGTTATCCAGCTTCGGCTTCGGCGAGCCGGGCTGGTCGAGCCAGTACTGCGGGTCACGCTCCTCGTTGAGCTTCGGGCCGATGTCGCCCTGCACGCCGGCGCGTTCCAGACGGCTCAGCACCTGCTCCTGCGCGGCGCAGAGGGCGTCCAGCGCCTCCTGGGCCGTCTTGGCGCCCGAGGAGGCGTCGCCGATGTTCTGCCACCAGAGCTGCGCCAGCTTGGGGTAGTCCGGCACGTTGGTGCCCGTGGGCGACCAGCGCACGCGGGCCGGCGAGCGGTAGAACTCGACCAGACCGCCGAGCTTGGGCGCGCGCTCGGTGAAGCTGTCGTGGTTGATCGTGGACTCGCGGATGAAGGTGAGCCCGGTCTGGGACTTCTTCACGTCCACCGTCTTCGACACCGTGAACTGCGCGTAGAGCCATGCGGCCTTGGCGCGGTCTTCCGGGGTGGACTTCATCAGCGTCCAGGAGCCGGCGTCCTGGTAGCCGACCTTCATGCCGTCTTCCCAGTAGGCGCCGTGCGGGCTGGGCGCCATGCGCCATTTCGGGTCGCCGTTCTCGTCGACCACCGGGATGCCGTCCTTGACCATGTCGGCGGTGAAGGCGGTGTACCAGAACATCTGCTGGGCGACCTGACCCTGCGCGGGGACCGGGCCGGCCTCGGAGAACACCATGCCGGCCGCGGCGGGCGGGGCGTACTTCGTCAGCCAGTCGATGTACTTCTCGATGGCGTAGACCGCCGCCGGGGAGTTGGTGGCGCCGCCGCGCGCGACGCAGGAGCCCGTCGGCTGCGAGTTCTCGTTGACGCGGATGCCCCACTCGTCGACCGGCAGGCCGTTCGGCTCGCCCTTGTCGCCCATGCCGGCCATCGACATCCACGCGTCGGTGAAGCGCCAGCCGAGCGAGGGATCCTTCTTGCCGTAGTCCATGTGGCCGTAGACTTCGCCCTCGACGCCCATGTGGCTGAGGTCGCGGCCGGTGAAGAACTCGGCGATGTCCTCGTAGGCCGACCAGTTGTCGGGCACGCCCAGCTCATAGCCGTAGGCCGCCTGGAAATCGGCCTTGTTCTTCTCGTCGTTGAACCAATCGTAGCGGAACCAGTAGAGGTTCGCGAACTGCTGGGTGGGAAGCTGGTAGAGCTTGCCGTCCGGGCCGGTGGTGAAGGACGTGCCGATGAAGTCGGCGACGTCGAGGGTCGGGAGCGTGACGTCGGCGCCCTCGCCCGCCATCCAGTCGGTCAGGTTGCGGACCTGCTGGTAGCGCCAGTGGGTGCCGATCA
>CAYGUQ010000022.1:0-20805 GCA_964352995.1 uncultured Rhodobacterales bacterium | reverse complement strand
GTGCTGACCGACCCCGCGCGCGCGCCGCCCCCTCCGCCGGTGACGCCGTCGAGCTGCATGATGCGGATGTCCTGGATCTTCTCCAGCGGCTTGACGCTCGCCGCGACGATGCCCTCGACATGCTCCAGCATCTTGCGGCGGAAGAGCGACGCGCGCGCGGGGTCGGTCAGCACGTTCTCGGCCTCGTTGATGAGGCGCTGCGCCTCGGCCTCCACCGCGCTGCGCACCTTGTCCGCCTCCGCCGCGATCTTCGCCTCGGCGGCGGCCTTCTCGGCCATGAGCACGTCGATCTTCTGGCGCCGGTGGGCGACCTCGGTCTCGCGCACCGTCTTGAGCTTCTCCTCAGCCTCGGCGGCCTTGGCGCGGGCGCCGTCCGCCTCGGCGCGGGCGGCGCTCTCCTCGAGCGACTTCAGCGACAGGGCGATGGCCTTCTCCATCTGGGCGGTTTCGACGGCCTTCTCGCGCTCGACCTCCAGCCGGCGGCGTTCGGTCTGGTGGCTGATGCGGATCTCGTCGAGGCCGCGCTCGGAGGCGATGCGGGCGCGCTCGACGTCCTCCTGGCTCTCGATCTCGGCCTCGCGCAGCGCCTGGACGCGGGCGATCTCAAGCTGCTCCAGCGCGCGGCGACGCTCCAACCGCGCCGCCTCGACCGCCTTCTCGCGCTCCACCTCGGCGGATTCCACGTCGCGCCGCGCCGCGATCTCGGCGCGCTTGACGGTCGCCTCGGCCGCGGCGCGCTCGGCGCGCTTCTCGGACAGGGCGACGATGCGGTTCTCCTCGCTCTCCTCCACCACGCGCTTGCGCTCGATGTCGCTGACCTCCCGGATGCGCTGGCTGGCGATGCGTTCGCGCTCCAGCGCCAGCTCCGACGAGACGCGCTTCTTCTCCACGGCCTCGCGACGCGCGATCTCGGCGCCCTCCAGCGCCTCGTCGCGGGCGATCTCCTCGGTGCGCACGGCCTGCTCGGCGGCGATGCGCTCTGCGTCGAGGCTGCGCTTCTGGGCGATGCGCGCCTGCTCTACGGCCTGATCGGCCGCAACCCGCGCCTCGTCGACCATGCGGTTGCGGGCGATCTCGCGGGACTTCGTCGCCTCGTCGGCGGCGATGCGCTCAGCGGCGATCTGCTTCTCGCGGGAGATCCGGGCGGCCTCGACCGCTTCGCCGGCGGCGATCTCGGCGGCCTCGACGGCCTTCTGGCGCTCGATCTCCAGTTCGCGGACCCGGCGATCCTGCGCCACGCGCGTCTCGCTGACGTCGGCGGCCTGCAGGATGCGCAGCCGCTCGACCGCCTCGCGCGAGGTGATCTCGGCTCCCTCGAGAGCCTGCTGACGGGCGATCTCGCGCTGGCGGATATCCTCCTCGCCCTTGATGCGGGTCTGCGCCAGCAGCAGGTCCTGCGCCATGCGGCGGCGCTCGTTGGCCTCGTTCGCCTCGATCTCGGCGTCGCGGACGGCGCGGGCGCGGGCTATCTCCAGCGTCTGGGTCTCGCGCTCCCTGGCGATGCGCTCCTCGTCGATCGCCTTCTGCTGGGCGATGCGCTTGCGCTCGGTGGACTCGCGCGCCGCGATCTCGGCCTCGCTGACCGCGCGCTGGCGGGCGATCTCGCGCGACTGCGTCTCCTCCTCGTTGGCGATGCGGGCCTCGCGCACCGCGCGCTCCTGCAGGATGCGGGCGGTCTCGGTGGCCTCCTGCGCGGCGATCTCCTCGGCCTCGATGGCGCGCGAGCGCGCGATCTCGCGCGCGCGGATGTCGCGCTCGGAGGCGATGCGCGCCTCGGCTATGGCGCGCTCGTTGGCGATCCGCGCCGTCTCGACGGTCTCCTGAGCGGTGATCCGGGCCTGCTCGGCCTCGGTGTCGCGCTCGGCGCGCTCGCGCGCGAGGTCGCGGCGCTGCTGCGCGCGGCGGAACTCGACCTCGCGCTCCTGCTCCAGCCGCGCCGACTCGCTCTCGCGCTCGATGTCGAGCGACAGCTTCTCCGCCTCCAGGTTGCGGGCGCGGATGGCGATCATGCTGTCCTGCTCGATGTCGTTGCGCAGCTTCCGCCGCTCCTCGATGTCGCGGATCAGCGCGGTCAGACCCTCGGCGTCGAAGCGGTTGGAGGGGTTGAAGAACTCCAGCGCCGTCTGGTCGATGTCCATGATCGCGACGCTTTCCAGCTCGAGCCCGTTCGGCTCGAGGTCGCGCTGCGCCAGCTCCCGCACGCGGGCGACATAGGCGTGCCGGCTCTCGTGCATGTCGCTCATGGTCATCTCGGCGGCGGCGGCGCGCAGGGCGCTCTCGAACTTGCCGGCGAGAAGGCCGTGGATGTTCTCCGCCTCCAGCGTGCGCCGCCCGAGCGTCGAGGCCGCCATCGAGACCGCCTCGCGGATCGGCCTTACGCGGACGTAGAACTCCGCCTCCACGTCGACGCGCATCCGGTCCTTCGTGATCAGCGCGGCGTCGCGGGCGCGGCTGACCCCGAGCGGCAGGGTGTTCATGTTCACCGGCGTGATGTCGTGCACGATCGGCCAGACGAAGGCGCCGCCGTCGATCACCACCCGCTCGCCGAGAAAACCCGTGCGCACGAACGCGATCTCCTTGGTGGAGCGGCGATAGAGTCGCTGCATGATCCAGTAGAGGATCGCGACGACGACGACCGCCACGACGAGCCACAGGATCAACTGGCCGATCAGTTCTCCGGTCATCATTCCCTCCCTGCGTTTATCGGCCCGCGATGCGCTTGAAGGCGCGGGTCTGTTCGGTCAGCGCCACTTCGGTCGGCAGCCGCTCCATCGACGAGGCGCCGTAGAAGCCGTGGCATGCGGCGGTGTTCTTCAGCACGAAGTCGGCGTCCTCGGGCATGGCCACCGGCCCTCCGTGGACAAGGACGACGACGTCCCTGTTGACCTTCAGCGCCGCCTCGGCCCAGGCGTCGACGAGGGCGGGGCAGTCCGCGAGCTTCAGCGCCGTCTCCGCGCCGATGGCGCCGCCGGTGGTCAGGCCGAGATGGCAGACGATCACGTCGGCTCCCGCCTTCGCCATGGCGGCGGCGCTCTCCTCGTCGAAGACGTAGGGCGTGGTCAGCATGTCCTTGGCGCGGGCCTTCGCGATCATGTCGACCTCATGGCCGTAGCCCATGCCGGTCTCCTCCAGATTGGCGCGGAAGGTTCCGTCGATGAGGCCGACCGTCGGAAAGTTCTGCACGCCGCTGAAGCCGATGCGCTTCAGCTCGTCGAGGAACACGTCCATCAGCCGGAACGGATCGGTGGCGCAGACGCCGGCGAGCACGGGCGTCCGCCTGACCACGGGCAGCACCTCGGCGGCCATCTCCACGACGATGGCGTTGGCGTCGCCGAAGGGCATCAGCCCGGCCAGCGAGCCGCGCCCGGCCATGCGGTAGCGGCCGGAATTGTAGATGACGATCAGGTCGATGCCGCCCGCCTCCTCGCATTTCGCCGAGAGGCCGGTGCCGGCGCCGCCGCCAATGATCGGCTCGCCGCGCGCCATCATGGCGCGGAACTTCGAAAGGATCTGGTCGCGCGCGATCATCGTGTGGCCTTTTGCCGGGAGGCCGGGCGGCCTCCGCCGTGGAGGGCGCCGAAAGCCGCCAGGACGGCGGCCGCGAATGCGGGGTCGTTGATGTGGGCCGGCAGCCTGACGAGCTGGCGCGCGCCGGTCCGCCGCACGGTGGCCTCCAGCGCCTCGAACAGCGCCCGGCGCGCGGCGGCGTCCTCGAAGGGCTGGCCCGGCGCATCGAGCGCCGAGACGCCTCCCTCGGGCAGGAAGAACCTGACCTGCCCCTCCATCTCGTTGAGGCGGCCGCCGATCCAGCGCCCGATCTCGGCGCATTCCTGCGCCGTGGTGCGCATCAGCGTCACCTGCGGGTTGTGTTCGTAGAACAGCCGGCCGGAATAGCGGTCGGGCACCGAGGCGCGTGCGCCGAAATTGACCATGTCGAGCGCGCCGACGCTGCCGATATAGGGTTGCCCGCTGCGGATCATCGCGCCGAAACGGTCCTCGACGGCGGGAAAGACGCCGCCGAACAGCATGTCGCAGACCTCGGTGGTGGTGACGTCGATCACCCCCGCCAGCATGCCGCTGTCGACCAGCTTCTCCATCGAGCGGCCGCCGACGCCAGTGGCGTGGAACACGAGGCAGTCGAAGTCGGCCTCCAGCTTCGCCGCGATCTGCCGGACGCAGGGCGTCGTGACGCCGAACATGGTCAGCCCCACGGATCGGCGGGCCGCGCGGCGCGGCCGGGGCTCTTTGCGGGCGCGCACCATGCCGACCATCGCCTGCGCGGCGTTGCCCAGCACCGCCTCGGTGATCGGGTTGAGGCCCTGGATGTCGGCGATCGAGGGCAGCATCATGATGTCCGAGGCGCCGACATACTGGCCGATCTCGCCGGACGCGACGGTCGATACGATGATCTTCGGCACGCCCACCGGCAGGGCGCGCATGGCCGGCGCCGCCAGCGCCGTCCCGCCCGAGCCGCCGGCGGCGATTACGCCGGCGACGCCGCTCTGTCGCGCCATCCACCGCTCGAAGGCCAGCGTCATGCCCGCCACCGCGCTGCCGCGGTCTCCGGTGAAGACGCCCGCCGCGCCGCGGGGGTGAAAGGCCGCGATCTGGTGGGCGGGGATCTCCGCGCCGGAATGGCCGCCGGAGGTCGACAGATCCGCCATCCGCACCGGCAGGCCGGCGGAGCGTATGAGGTCGCGGACATGGCGCAGCTCCGCGCCCTTGGTGTCGAGCGTGCCGGCGACGATGACGACGCCCTCGCCCGGCGCCGCGAGCGGCCGGATTTCCGCCTGATCGGCGACCGCGGACAGGCGCCCGGAAGAAGGGACGCCGACCGTCGCCACGCGCGCCGCGCGTTCGAGCTGCGCGACCGGAACGGGCTGCGACCACCTGGTCGGCGCAGTCGGGTTGGACATGTAGATCTTGACGGTCGTCGCCGCGGCGGCGGGCGGCGGCGTCTCCCGCCGCGCGGGCGAGGCGGCTGCGGGCGCATCGTCGTGGCCGTGGCGGCCGACGCCGAGCAGGCGCTGCTGCAGGTCGCGGTCCGCCGCCAGCTCCGCCGCCGGCGCCACGCGGTTGATGCGGCCGTTGACCATGATGGCCACCTCGTCGGCCACCGCGCAGGCGACGCCGATGTTCTGCTCGATGACCAGAACCTCGATGTCGCCTTCTTCGCCGAGCCGCAGCAGCATGTCCTCGACCTGGCTGACGATCACCGGCGCGAGCCCCTCGGTCGGCTCGTCCATGATCAGCAGCCGCGGATTGGCCAGCAGCGCGCGCGAGATCGCCAGCATCTGCTGCTCGCCGCCCGAGAGCGCCCCGCCGCCGTTCGACTTGCGCTCCGCCAGCCGCGGGAAGGTCGCGTAGATGCGTTCCGCCGTCCACGCGCCGCCGCGCTTCTCGACCAGCTTCAGATGCTCGTCGACCGTCAGCGAGCGCCACAGGCGGCGACCCTGCGGCACGTAGCCGACGCCCATCCGCGCGATTTCGGCCGGGTTCCGCCCGACGAGGGACTGGCCGCCGAAGGTGATCGAGCCGGCCGCGACCGGCGCCAGCCCCATGATCGCGTTGCAGAGCGTGGTCTTGCCCATGCCGTTGCGCCCGACCACCGACATCACGCCGCTCTGCAGGCGCAGGTCGACGCCCTGCAGCGCATGGCTGGCGCCGTAGAAGACGTTCAGGCCCCTGATCTCCAGGGCGGGGGGGCGCGCGCGCTCAGCCATGCGCGCCGCCGCGGCCGTCGCCGAGATAGAGCTCCTGCACCTCGGGGTCGGCCTCGATCTCCTCGGGCGTGCCTTCCTTGAAGATGCGGCCATTGTGCATCATCGTGACGCTCTCGGCGACGCGCAAGGCGACGTCCATGTCGTGCTCGATGATGACGTAGCCGATATGGGACGGCAGGCCGGCGAGGATCGCGACAAGCTCGGCGCGCTCGGTCGGCGACAGGCCCGCGGCCGGTTCGTCGAACAGGATCAGCCGCGGCGCGCCGGCGAGCGCCAGCGCGATCTCGAGCTGGCGCTGCTGGCCGTAGCTGAGTTCGGAGACCAGCGCGCGGGCGGAGTCGCTCAGGTTGACGGCGGCGATCAGCTCCTCCGCCCGCGTGACGAGCGGGTCTCCCCGGCGTGGCCGCAGCAGCGAGAAGCGCCCGCGAGAGACGCCCCGGCAGGCCAGATACACGTTGTCCGCGACGCTGAGGCCCCCGAACAGCAGGCTGATCTGGTAGGTCCGGCGCAGGCCGCGCCGGATGCGCTCGTAGGGCGGAAAGGCGGTGACGTCCTCGCCGAACAGGCGGATCGTCCCTGAGGTCGGCAGGAAGTCGCCGGTCACGCAGTTGAACAGCGTGGTCTTGCCGGCGCCGTTGCTGCCCAGCACCGCGCGGCGCTCGCCTGAGCGGACCGTCAGCGTGACGTCGGAGATGGCGGCCAGCGCGCCGAACAGCTTGGTGACGCCGCGCAGCTCAAGCGCGTTGCCGGTGCTGACCGCGCCGATGCGGCCCGCCCCGCGGGTCTCGACCAGCGTCATGGCGCGTCGCCTCCGCCGGTCAGCGGGTCTCCACGCCGCGCCGCGCGCGCGCGCCAGCGGTCCCACAGGCCGAGCACGCCGTCGGGCGAGAAGAACACGAGCGCCAGAAATCCAAGGCCCACCAGAAGCTTGAACCTCTCCCCCGACAGTCCGAACGCCATCAGCGCGTCCGGCGAGAACGTGCGCAGCAGCACGTAGATCAGCGCGCCGATGAAGGGGCCCAGCGGGCGGCGCAGGCCGCCGATCACCGCGATCACCAGAATGTCGATCACCGCCGGAATGCCGGCGGTTCCGGGCGCGATCTGCGCGTTCTGCCAGGCCAGCAGGATCCCGCCCACGGCGGCGATCACGGCGGCGAAGGCGTAGGCGGCGATGCGATGCGCCGTCACGTTGAAGCCCAGCGCCGCCATGCGCCTGGGGTTGTCCCTGACGCCCTGCAACGCCAGCCCGAACGGCGAGCGCGAGACGTAGAGCACGAGCAGGAAGGACAGCACGGCGCAGCCGAGCGTGAGATAGTAGAACGGCGTCGGCTGCCGCCAGTCGACGCCGAAGAGCGGCGGCGGCACCACCAGATTGAAGCCTGAATAGCCGTTGAATATCTCGTAGTTCTGGCGCGTGAAGTAGAAGAACGCCGACGCGATCGCCAGCGTGATCATGATGGTGTAGATGCCCTCCGTCCGCACGGCCAGCGCGCCGACGAGGGCGCCGAAGGCCGTGGCGACGGCGATGGCGACGGGGATGGTCACCCACCACGGCAGGCCCATGCTGATCTCGGCCATGCCGCTGTCGCCGAAGATGGCCACCATGTAGCCGCCCATCGCCGCCACCGACATCTGGATCAGGCTGACCATGCCGCCATAGCCGGCGAGAAACATCAGGCTGAGCGCGATCATGCCGAGGATGAAGGTCCAGCCGAACACCTGGAACAGCACGAAGTCGTTGGCGAAGGCGGGCATGGCGAGCAGGATCAGCCCCGCAGCCCACCAGCCTCCGGCGCCGCCCGTACGCGGGATCGTCTGAGACGGCGCGGGATGATCGACGACCGCCATGCCCTAGCGCGCCGCGCCGAGCAGGCCTTGCGGCCGGAAGGCCAGCACAGCCGCCATGATGAGGAAGGTGAACACCACCGAATAGGTCGGCGCATAGACCAGCCCGAGCTGCTCGGAGAGGCCGATCACCAGCGCGCCGATGGCCGCGCCAGGGATCGACCCCATGCCGCCCACGATCACCACCACCAGCGAGGCGAGAAGAAACCGCGTGTCCTCGCCGGGGGACAGCGACTGGAAGGTGCCGCCCACGATTCCGCCGACCCCGGCCAGCCCCGCCCCGAAGGCGAAGACCGCGAGGAACACGTACTGGATGCGCACGCCCGAGGCGGCCAGCATGTCGCGATCGTCCACGCCGGCGCGGATCAGCATGCCCAGCCGCGTGCGGTTCAGCACCAGCCACATGGCGAGGCCCACGACGATGGCGGCGACCAGAATGGCGATGCGCACCGCAGGATAGCGCAGGTAGACCGCCTCGCCCGAGCTGCGCAGGCCGGAGACGATGGGCAGCTCGACCGGGCCGCTCAGCGCGTCGGGCGCCAGGATCGTGTAGGACTGGCCGCCCCAGATCCAGAGCAGGACGTCGGCGATCACCACCGACAGCCCGATCGTGACCATGGTCTGGCGCAGGTCCTCGCCCTCCATGCGGCGAAACACCTGATTTTGCAGCAGCAGCCCCAGCGCGCCGACCAGGACGAACACGGCCGGAAACGCGATCAGCCAGGAGCCGGTCGCCTCGGAGATCTCGAAGCCCAGATAGCCGCCCAGCAGGTACAGCGAGCCATGCGCCAGATTCACGTTGCGCATCAGCCCGAAGATCAGCGTGAAGCCGGCCGCCACGAGGAAGTACAGCGCGCCGAGCGTGATCCCGCCGAACACGGCGTTCAGGAAGACGCGCTTTCGACCGAGCTGCTCCTCCAGCCCGGGCGGCCAGACGGCGAAGATCAGCCACAGCGAAGCGGCGACCGCCAGCGCGATGATCAGCGACCAGATCGGATAGCGCCTGACGAAGCCGTTCATGCCCCCGGGGTCCCGCTGCCGCGGCGCGCATCCACCAAGCCCCGCACCGTCACGGTAGCGTCGGGCGGGGCGCCGGCGCATACCCGACAGTCTGATTGCGGCGCCGGGCGTCGCTTAAAGCGTCACGTCATCGCCCCGACGTTCACGCTGCGTCGGTACGCCGAGGGCGGCACGACGCCGTTGGCGATGAAGAAGCGCGAGAAGCTGGCCTGGCTGGAAAAGCCGAGGTCGAACCCGATCTCCGCCACCGCCTCGCGGGACCGCGCAAGGCGCGCGATGGCCCGCTCCATCCGCAGCGCGTTCAGATAGAGGTTCGGCGTAAGCCCCACCTGCGCCCGGAACAGCTTGAAGAAATGCGGCCGCGACAGGCCGACGCTCTGCGCCACCGCATCGAGGCCGAGACCTTCGCCGAGCCTGTCCTCGAGCAGCCGCAGCGCCTTGCGCACGCGATAGTCGCGACGCGGCAGCATCGGGCCGGTGAAATCGGCGCCCCGCTCACACCATTGCCACGACTGGTCGTAGGCGATGGTGGACAGCTCCGAAAGGCGGTCCTGCAGTTCGGGATCGTCGGGCTCGCTCTCCAGCATGGCCTGCGCGGCGCCGTGGACCTTCCGCGCGAGATGCCGCGTCACCTCGACGCCGGTCCGGCCGAACCGCAGCGATACGGAGACGCAGCGCGCCGCCTCCAGAAACCACGACGGACGAATGTAGAGCACGAGCGCGAGCGTCGGCGCGCTGTCGTCCACCACGCGGTAGAAATGAGGTCGCCATGGGCTGACCGCGACAGCCTGACCGGGCGAGAGCGGCCATTGCCTGTCGTCGACGACGACCGCCCCGGGCGGCCCCTGCACATGAAAAAGAAGATGCCCCTCGCGATGGGCGTGCGGGGTCATGTCCCGATCCAGCGCATACAGGCAGACGCGACCGAAGACGCCGTGGAACACGGCGATTGCTTCACTCATGATCCTCCCCCTGCATTCTGACGATGCTTGGTTGGGTCACACTACCGCAGTTCGCGGTCTTCGCAACGATGGCGCGCGATCGCCCCTATAGAGCGCTGCTGAGCAGGCGCAGGAAGTCGTCCGCATCCGCCATGCGGGGGTTGGTCCTGCTCACCGGATCCGCCGCCGCGGTCTCCGCCGCCCTGCGCAGCGCGGCCATCGTCAGGCCGAGCGAACCCAGACATCCGGGCAGCCCGAGCCTTGCGCCGAGATCGGCAAGCCCTGTCGGAAGGTCGCGCCCCGGCGAGAGCCCCAGGGCGGCGGCGAGCGCGGCGAAGCGCGAGCCCACCGCCGGGGCGTTGAATGCGACGATCCGCGGCAGCAGCGCGCCGTGCAGCATGCCGTGGCGGTCGGCGACGCCGGCTTCCGCCTCGAGCGCGCAGGCCGCGGCCTCGGCGCCGCCCAGCCCCTTCTGGGCGGCCAGCCCGGCGTTGAGGGCCGCGGCCATCAGTTCCCGCCGGGCCTTGGCGTCCGAGCCGTCGGCGACGGCGCGCTCGGCCCAGGCGCCGGCGCGGCGCACGCCTTCCAGCGCGATGCCGTCGGCCGGCGGATTGTAGGCCGTCGCCAGATAGGACTCCACGCAGTGCGCGAGCGCGTCCATGGCGGTGCGCGCCGTCGTCTCGGGGTCGAGGCCCAGCGTCAGCGTGGGGTCGCACAGGATCGCCGAGGGCACGGCGGCGCGCGTCTCCCCGCCGGCGTCGAGGCCCACCGCGGCGGTCGTCGTCGGCACCGCGATCCACGGCAGCGTCGCGCCGGCGCGGCCGGGCGCGCTCATCCGGCGCGCCGCCGCAAGCGCGGCGCGCCCGCCGAATCCGATGACGCCGTCGCAGGCCGCCGCCGTGGTTGCGTCAGGCCCCGGCGCCGCCGACGCGCCGACGAGCAGCCGCGCGATGGGCGCGTGCTCCCTGGGCGTGGCGTCGGTCAGCCGGTCGAGCGCGTCGCCCTGCGCCGCGTCTGCGTCGATGACGAGAACCGGACGGAAGATGCGCAGCCGGCGCAGCTCCACGGCCAGCGCATCCTCCAGCACGCGGTCGGCGAAGTGGACGCGCGTCAGGTAGGTGATGAGCGACATCGGCGTCCCATCCAGCGGGTCGGCGCGCCGCGGCTGCGCGCGCCCGCGAACCCGATCTGCGAAGCCGGACCGGACGCCCGGCTTCGCCATCGCCTCCGGGGGTCAGCCGGCGCGGGCGAGCGCCGCGCAGTCGGGCGTATCGCGCGACGGCAGGCCCATGCTCCGGAACTCGTCGGGGGTCATGCCGAGGGTCTGGTTCACGCCCTGCTTGCTCGTCACCAGCTTGTTGCGCAGGCCGTCGCCGTCCTCCACCACCTCGTTGATGAAGACCGTGCCGGTGGCCTGGCGGTTTTCGTTGAGCTCCACCACGCCGAGCGGCGTCGCCAGCGGCGTCGTGGACAGCGCCTCTCGCAGCTTGGCCTGCCCGTCGCCAAGGTCGCCCCCGACGGCGTCGATCGCCTGCAGGGCGGCGAGCGTCGCGACATAGTAGCCGACCCCGAAGAGCGACGGGGAGGGGAAGCGCTCGCTCTCGGGGAAGGCGTCCTGATAGGCCTTGACGTAGGCTTCCCATTCCGGCGCCGGGTTGTCCTGCGCCATTGGGCCCGAAGTCGGCGTGCCGATCAGCGCGTCCTTGGCGCGGCCGCGGGACGTGAGGACGGTCTGGTCCGCCATGATCGTGCCGCCGATCAGGTTGGTCTCGGCGCCCGCCTGGCTGTACTGGTTCAGGAAGTTGATCGCGTCGGTGCCGCCGACGCCGAGATAGATCGCATCGACGTCGTCGGGCAGGGCCGCGATCACGCCGCCGAAGTCGGAGCTTCCCAGCGGCACCCAGAACCGCTCGACGATCTCGCCGCCGGCGCGGCAGAAGTCCACCGCGAAGCCCAGGAAGTTGGTGTAGCCGAAGGAGTAGTCGGCGGCGACGGTGGCGACGCGCCGCCAGCCCTTCTCCTCTACCACATAGGTGCCGAGCCCGGCGCCCCATTGCGCGCCGTCGAGATTGAACCGGAAGAAGTTCTCGGCCGGATCGACCCAGGTGGTCTCGAGCGCGCCGGAGATGCCGTTGATGATGGTCTTGTCCGGCACGGTCTTCGCGTAGTCGCGCATCGCGATGCCCTCGGAGCCCGAAAGCGGCCCCAGGATGATGTCGACCCCGTCCTGCTCGATCAGCTTGCGCGCCTGGCGCACGGCGGTGTCCGGCGTCGTGTCGGAGGGGGCGACGACGAACTCGATCTTCTTGCCGCCGGCTTCGAAGTTCGCCTGCTGCAGCGCCAGTTCGACGTTGCGGACGCCGTCCGCGCCGCCGGCGGCGAAAGCGCCTTCGAGCGCCACCAGCACGCCAAGCTTGATGGTGTCTTCCTGCGCCACCGAAGCGGCTGGCCCCAGAAGCGCCGCAGCCGCAGCCGAGGCGACGAGTGTCCGTGCTCGCGTCATCTTGTTCCTCCCAACGGAACCCGCAGGCTGAAGGGCAGTCTTTTCTCGCGGCGCGCCGCCCGCGGAGCCATGTCGCCGTGATCGCCGAAACGCTAGTCGCCGTCCGCGCTCGCCGGCGATGACCACCGGTGCGCCGCCATACCCCAGCGTCTCTTTCTTTGGCGCCGCCCTCGGGCCGAACCTCGCGGGTCGAGCCGGCGTGGGGCCTTGTCAGCGCGGCCGTTCTGGGGCGACTGTCGCCGGGTTGTCGGCGCCGGCGAACGGCCGCGCGCCGGACGGGAGCGGCTGCGTCCGCCCGCAGCCGAAGCCGGCGACGCTGGGCGCGCCGGCGTCACTCAGGGGCGACGCGCAAGGCGCCGCCGAACAGGAGACTCTGATGATCGAGCGCATCGACACCGGAACCCGGATGAGCAAGATCGTGAAGCACGCCGGCACGGTCTATCTCTGCGGTCAGGTCGGCGAGGGCGCCTCGGTCGCCGAGCAGACGCGCGACTGCCTCGGGCGCGTCGACGCGCTGCTGGAGAAGGCCGGCTCCTCGCGCGGGCAGATGCTTCAGGCGATCATCTGGCTCGCGGACATGGCCGATTTCGCGGAGATGAACGCGGTGTGGGACGCCTGGGTCCCCGCAGGCGCCGCCCCGGCCCGCGCCTGCGGCGAGGCGAAGCTTGCCCGCGCCGAACTCAAGGTCGAGA
Organism: uncultured Rhodobacterales bacterium; assembly: GCA_964352995.1. Classification (GTDB taxonomy): domain Bacteria; phylum Pseudomonadota; class Alphaproteobacteria; order Rhodobacterales; family Rhodobacteraceae; genus Rubrimonas. Next base: position 8,081 of record CAYGUQ010000022.1, on the reverse strand, counting down.
TCATCGTGACGGCAGCCTACTGACCCCCTCGGGAGCGGACCCATGAAAGTCGTCGTGCTGGGCGCGGGCGTCATCGGCGTCACCACCGCGTACTACCTCGCCAGGCAGGGGGCGGAAGTGCTGGTGCTCGACCGCCAGCGCGAGCCCGGCATGGAGACGAGCTACGCCAACGCCGGCGAGCTGAGCTATGGCATGACCTCGCCATGGGCCGCGCCGGGCGTGCCGAAGAAGGCGCTGAAGTGGCTCTTCATGCGCCATCGCCCGCTGTTCATCTGGCCGCTCCTCAGCCCGACCATGTGGGCCTGGGGGCTGAAGATGCTCGCCAACTGCAACGAGCGGGCGTATCGCCTCAACAAGGCGCGCATGGTGCGGGTGTCGAACTACAGTCGCGACGCGCTGACCGAGCTTCTGGCCGAAACGCCGATGGAGTTCGACCTGCGCGAACAGGGCACGCTCCAGCTTTTCCGCACCGAGAAGCAGGTGAAGGCGTCCAAGGCCGATCAGGAGGTGCTGGCCGAGTTCGACTCGCCCTTCGAGCTGTTGGACCGCGACGCCTGCATCGCCGTCGAGCCGGGGCTGCGCCATGTCGCCGACAAGTTCGTCGGCGGCCTGCGCCTGACGGCTGACCGCACGGGCGACTGCCGCCTGTTCACCCGGGCGCTGGCCGACAGGGCCGCCCGGATGGGCGTGCGCTTTCGCTATGGGCTCACCATCAGGAAACTGACGGTGAAGGACGACCGGATCGAGAGCGTCGAGACCGACGACGGCGTGGAGACCGCGGACGCCTTCGTCTGCTGCCTCGGCCCCTATGCGCCCATCGTGCTGCGCGACGTGGGCGTTCGCGTGCCGATCTATCCGATCAAGGGCTACTCGATAACCTTGCCCGTGACGGACCCCGACGCCGCGCCGCAGTCCACCATCATGGACGAGACGCACAAGGTGGCCATCACGCGGCTGGGAGACCGCATCCGCGTCGCGGGGCAGGCCGAGATCATCGGCTACAACAAGCGTCTCGGGGCCCATGCGACGGACACCGTGCGCCATGTCGTGAGCGATCTGTTTCCGCACGGGGGCGACGTCGGAAAGGCCGAGGGCTGGACGGGCCTGCGCCCGATGACGCCGGACGGAACCCCGGTCATCGGCCCGACGCGCTATCCCAACCTGTTCCTGAACACCGGGCACGGGACGCTGGGCTGGACGATGGCCTGCGGCTCGTCGCGCGCGGTGGCCGACATCGTGCTCGGCCGCACGCCGGAGATCGACATGGACGGCCTCACCGCCGCGCGCTACGGGAGCTAGACCAGCCTGATCGACGGCGCGGCGCGCCGGCGCTCGGGCGGAGCGCGGCGCGTCGCTCCCCGCCCGTCCGGCCCTGCGTTCAGATCAGCCGGTACTGGCGCGCCTTGTTGCGCAGGAAGGGCAGGCCGCGGTCCATCACCTCCTCGAAGTTCTCCGCCACGGGGCGCCATACCGCGAGCCCGTAGGCGACTTCGGGGGGCATGTTGATGAAGCTCTCCATCGCCAGCCCGCCCCGGAAGCCGATGGCCGCGAGCGTGGCGTAGATCTCGTCCCAGTCGCAGCAGCCCTCGCCGGGCGTGCCGCGGTCGCTCTCCGAGAGGTGGATGTAGCGAAGGTGCTCGCGCGCATCGAGAATGCCGTTGGCGACGCCCTTCTCCTCGATGTTCATGTGGTAGGTGTCGAGATGGATGAAGATGTTGTCGGCCCCGACCTTCTCGATCATCCAAGCCGCCTGCGCGCCGGTGTTGATGAGATGGTTCTCGTAGCGGTTCACCGGCTCGATGCCGAAGGCGATCCCCTTCGCCCTGGCGTGCTTCGCGGCCCCGTCGAGCGCGCGGGCGATGTTGTCGTACTCCGCCGCCGTCGGCGGAACGCCGGTGCGCTCGCCGATCCCGCCATAGGTGACGCCCGACAGCGCCTCGGCCCCCATCTCGGCGGTCTTGTCGATGGCGTCGATCAGATGCGCCACGGCCCCGTCGGGGTTCACCGAGGCCCAGTTGCGCTCCGGCAGGCCGAGCGAGCAGACCGCGCGCATGCCGTGCGCGTCGAGCAGCGCGCGCGTGTGGGCGGCGTCGACGACGCTCGTGTCGAGCAGCGCGATCTCGATGAAGTCCATCCTGTAGGCGGCGGCGGCGGGGATGGTGCGCTCGGCGCCCGCACGGTCCCACCGCATCGTCCACATGCTCGTATGAACGCCGAAACCTTCCATCGGACTATCCCCCTCCGCGTCGCCAGGGCCAGCGCCCGGCCAGATATCTGAGCACCATCACGCCGATCAGGAACAGGCCCCAGACCGCCGTGGACAGGTGCTGGTTGGCGCCGACGAGGTTCAGCCCCGACGACAGCGCCTGCAGGATCGCGAGCGCCACCACCACCGGCGCCACCCTGCCGAAGCCCCCGAACGGATCGACGCCGCCCATGAAGCAGGCGAGCACCGTCACCAGCAGCAGCGCCTCGCCATGGCCCACCCGCACCGAGTTGAACCGCGCCGCCATGAGAATGCCCGCCACCGCGCAGATCACGCCCGAGAGCGTGTAGATCAGCGTCAGCGTCCGCTTCGTCGGCAGGCCCGAGTACTCGGCGGCGCGGATGTTCGAGCCGGACATGTAGATCGAGAAGCCGTGCCGCGTCCGCGTCAGCAGCAGATGCCAGAGCGCCGCCGCGACGACGAAGACGATCAGCGGCGCCGGAACGCCGAACAGCGCGCCATGGCCGAGCGCGCGCATGAAGTCGGGGAAGCCGGAGATGTCGCCGCCCCGCGTCAGGAACTCGCCCAAGCCGCGCAGGAAGATCATCATCGCGAGCGAGACGAGGATCGGATGCGCGCCGACATGCGCCACGACCAGTCCCATCACGAGCCCCGCCGCCGCGCCCGTCGCGAGCGCCGCCAGGACGCCGAGGACGAAGGCGCCGACGCCCGCCTCCGGCCCGCCGAAGGCGATCAGGGTCGCGGCGAGGGCGAGCCCCGAGATGTTGGCGGTGAAGATGATCGCGAGGTTCAGCCCGCCCGACAGCAGCGGCGTCAGCATCGCCAGCGTCAGAAGGCCGAGCACCGGCATCTGGAACGCCATAGAGCCGAGATTGGCGGCCGTCAGGAACCGCGGCGTCGCGAAGGCGAAGATGACGACGACCGCGACGAGCGCGCCGAGCAGCGGCAGCGTCTCCTTGCCCAGCGCGGCGTTGACGCGATCCAGCGCGGTCATGCCTGGGGCTCCGGACTTGGCGCGGCGCGCGCCCGGCGCGGCCTCAGCTCGAAGGTCAGGCTGGACGAGGAGATCGCGACGAGGATGGCCGCGCCGATGATCATCTGGAACGCGAAGGGCGAGACGCCGAGCAGGTTCAGCCCGTTCTGCGTAATCGCGACGAACATCACGCCGAGGATGCAGCCGAGGATCGAGCCCCGCCCGCCGCCGAGCCGCGCGCCGCCCAGAACCACCGCCGCCAGCACCTCGAGCTCGCGGCCGTAGAGGGCGTTGGGGATCACCTCCTTGGCGATGTTGACCTGCATCAGCCCGCCGATCCCCGCCATCAGGCCCAGCCAGCCATAGGCCACCGCATGCATCAGCGCGATGTTGACGCCGGCGCGGCGCGCGCCCTCGGGGTTGTCGCCGAAGGCGTAGAGCTGGCGGCCGATGGTGGTCGCCGAGATCAGCAGCGCCGTCGCCGCGACGCAGACCGCCATCACCCCGACCGCGAGGTTCAGCTCCGACCACACCCCGCTCGCGGACTGGTGCTCGAAGATGAAGATGCGGTCCGTCCACCAGTCCGGCAGCGCATAGATGTTGCGGCCCCGCGTGAAGAACATCAGCAGGCCGAAGAAGGCGTTGAAGGTCGCGATGGTGATGACGATCGAGATCACCCTGAAGCCGTGGATCAGCGCCGCGTTGATCAGCCCGAGGGCGACGCCGATCCCGCCGGCGACGAGAAAGCCCATGGCCCAGCCGCCGCCGCCCATCCCGATGAGGAGCACGGCGGCGAGGTACTGCGCCACCGAGGCGCCGACCGCGAAGGAGATGTCGATCCCGCCAGCGATCAGCACCACGAGCAGCCCCACCGCCCAGATCAGGTTGACCGCGTTGTTGTTCAGCAGCGACGTCAGGTTGCCGAGCGTCAGGAAGCTGTCGGTCGCCAGCGACAGGCCGAGAACCATCAGGGCCAGCACGACGAGCAGGCGCGCCTCGATCGGGTTCGCCAGAAACAGCCTACGCATAGATCGCGGCCTCCAGCCCCTCGACGGTGGCGCTGCGCGGGTCGTGCTCGCCGACGATGCGCCCGCCGGCCATGTGCAGCACCCGGTCGGCGTTGTGCATGACCTCGGTCGCCTCGTCCGAGATCAGCAGGATCGCGAGCCCCCCCTCCGCCAGACGCCGCACGATGCGGAAGATGCCCGCGCGCGCGCCGACGTCGACGCCCACCGTCGGGCTGTCGAGGATCAGCAGTCGAGGCTCGGTGGCGAGCCATTTCGCCAGCACGATCCGCTGCTGGTTGCCGCCGGAGAGCGTCGAGACAGGGTCCTGCGGCGCGCCGATCTTGACGGCGAGCGCGCGGATCCAGTGGTCGACGGTCGCAGCCTTGCGCGCCGGCGACAGCAGGCCGATGGGGCCGAGCAGGCGGTCGAGCACCGAGATCGCGGCGTTGTCGGCGATGGACTGCGGCTGGATCAGGCCGAGCGAAAGCCGGTCTTCCGAGACATAGGCGACGCCGGCTGCGATGGCGTCGCGGATGTGCCGCGGGCGCAGCTCCCGCCCGTCGAGGCGCATGACGCCGCCGTCGGGCCGGGTCATGCCGATCAGCGCATGGGCGAGCTCGGTGCGGCCGGCGCCGATCAGCCCGGTCAGGCCGACGACCTCGCCGCGCCGGATCGTCAGCGACACGTCCTCGAACTCGCCGGCGCGCGAGAGCCTCTCGACCTCCAGCACCGCCGGCGCGTCCGAACGGTCGCGGGCGGCGACGGCGTGGTGGAGCGTCGCGCCGGTCATCAGTTCGCCGAGCCGCGACTGCGTCATGCCTGCGGTCGGGTGGACGCCCACGAGCGCGCCGTCGCGCAGCACCGTGACGCGGCTCGCGACGTCCAGCACCTCCGCGAGGCGGTGGCTGACGAACACGACCGCCACGCCCTGCCCGGCCAGCGTGCGCACGATCGCGAGCAGCGCGTCGGTCTCGCTGCGGGTGAGCGAGGCGGTCGGCTCGTCCATGAACACCAGCCGCGCCTCGCCCATCAGCGCGCGGGCGATGGCGACGATCTGGCGCTGGGCGATGGGCAGCGTCTCCAGCGCCGCGTCGAGGTCGAGCGACACCCCAAGCCGGTCGAGCGTCGCCTGCGCGCGGGCGCGAAACGCCCGGCGCCGGACGAGGCGGGGCCGCGCGCCGACCATCTCGTCGAAGGCGATGTTCTCGGCCACGCTCATGTGCGGAAACAGCGCGAGATCCTGCCAGATGACCGCGACGCCGAGCGCGCGGGCGCGTGTCGGGGTGATCGCCTCGACCGGCTCGCCGAACAGCTCCAGCGCGCCGCCGGGGTCCGGCGCGTAGACCCCGGTCACGATCTTGATCAGCGTGCTCTTCCCGCAGCCGTTCTCGCCGGCGAGACAGTGGATCTCGCCGCGGCGCACGGCGAAGTCGACGCTCCTGAGCGCGCGCACGCCGCCGAAGGTCTTGGAGACGCCGCTCAGCCGCAGCGCGTACTCGCAATCAGATGCCATCGCTCGCCCGCGCCGGCGCGGACCCCGGAGTTGATGAAAGGGACGGAGGGAACCGGCCGCCGCGCGCGCCCCGCGCGGCGGCCGAAGCGACGCTCAGAGGCCCTTTGCGGCCAGCTCGTCCACCGTGCCCACGTTGATCTCGAGCAGGTTGTCGGTGATGATGTTGCGCGTCTCGGGATCGGGGCTGACCACGCCGAGGCCGGGGATCTCCGTACCCTCGACGACCTCGACCCCGTCGACGAGCATCTTGCCGAGCGAGACGAACACGCGGCCGGCCTCGGCCGGGTTCCACATGTATCCGCCGCTGATGATCCCTTCCTTCAGCAGCGCGCGGCCCTGCCCCGGCGAGAACGGCCCCATCACATGGACCTTGCCGCCGAGGCGCCGCTCCTCGATGGCGCGGCCGGCGCCGATCGGCCCCTGGCTGCCGAAGGCGAGAAAGCCCTTCAGGTCGGGGTTGGCGGCGATCAGGTCGAGCGCCGTCGAGCGGCTGTCGTCCACGCTCTCGGCCACGCCGTAGCGCTCGCCGACGAGTTCGAGCTTGCCGCAGTTCTCGCCCATCCAGGCGATGGCGGCGTCGGCCCATGCGTTGTGGAGCGGCACGGTCAGGGAGCCGACATAGACCGCGTATTTGCCCTCGCCCTCGGCCTTCTCGCAGAGCAGCTTGGCGTGCGCCTCCCCGAAGCCGTCGGCGGAGGCGAGCTCGAAGTTCCAGTCGACGTTCTCAAGGCCCGGCCCCTCATGGGCGATCACCTTGATGCCGGCCTCCATCGCCTTCCTGAGCACCGGCTCCAGCGCCGCCTCGTCGTTCGGGACCACCCCGATCACGTCGACGCCCTTGGCGATGAGATCCTCGATCGCCCGCACCTGGAGCGCGGGGTCGGCCGAGGTCGGGCCGATCATCTCGGCCTCCACGCCGAGCTCCGCGGCGCGCTCCTTGATCCCGTCCTCCATGGCGTTGAACCACGGGATGCCGCCGATCTTGACGACGACGCCCATGGTCATCGCCTGGGCCGACGCGGCGACGGACAGCCCGAGCGCCATCGCGACGCCGGCCAGCAGGGTGCTCTTAACGGTCATGTCTTTCCTCCCCAGGACAGGCGTCAGCCCCCGGTTCGCTCCCGGATCCGACGCGCCGATTTCGCAGCGCAGCACGAAAACGACATATTCTGTCTTGCGCGCCGCCCGATTTGTTGCACAATCGGTTGTGCAGAATGTGCTGCGAATGGACGCGCGAGTCAACAGGAATGCGGAGCGGACCGGGGGGCGCAGGGGGGGCGAACGCCGGGAAGGCGCCGGGGCGCAGCACGATCTACGACATCGCGCGAAGCGCCGGCGCGTCGCCCTCCACCGTCAGCGCCGCGCTCGGCGACGACTGGGCGAAGCGGCGGATCAGCGTGGCGACGGTCGAGCGCATCCGCAAGATCGCCAAGGAGCGCGGCTACGCCCCCAACCGACAGGCCCGCGGGCTGCGCAGCGCGCGCTCCGGTCTGGCCGGCATGATCCTGCCCGATCACGAGAACCGCTTCTTCGCCGCGCTGAGCCAGGCCTTCGCCGTCGAGACGCGGCGGCGGGGCCAATGCCCGGCGCTGGTCGTGACGGGGCGGGACCCCAAGGAGCAGGCGCGCGCGGTGGAGAGCCTCCTCTCCTTCGCGGTGGAGTCGCTGATGCTGGTCGGCGCGTCCGACCCCGAGCCGCTGGCCGCGATGTGCCGGAGCGCCGGCGCGCCGCATGTGTTTCTCGACCTGCCCTGCCGCACGGCGCCCTCCGTGGTCAGCGACAACGTCCATGGCGCGCGGATGCTGACCGAGCTGCTTCTCGACCGCGTCGGCTGCGCCGGGGGCGAGGCCCCGCGGACGCGCATCCATTTCCTCGGCGGGGACACCTCGCTGCATGCGAGCTCCGCGCGGCTCGCGGGCTTTCGCGAGGCGGCCGGGCGGCGGGGCGCGCTGTTCGACGAGGCGCAGATCATCGCCTGCGGCTACGCGCCGGAGCGCGCGCGCAGGGAGATCGGGGCGCTGCGCGAGCGGCTCGGCGGCCTGCCGGCGGCCCTGTTCGTCAACTCCATCGACGTCTTCGGCGGGGTGGCGCGCTTCCTCGCCGGCCTGCCTGAAGCGGAGATCGCCGGCTGCGTGATCGGCTGCTACGACTACGACCCGTTCGGCGCGCTGCTGCGCTTCCCCGTCCACATGGTGCGCCAGAAGGCCGAGGCGCTGGTCGCCGAGGCGTTCGCCCGCGTCGACGAGGGCGGCGGCGAGCCGAGCCTCGCGCTGATCCGGCCGGAGCTGATCGTCGCCGAGCGCTGAGCGACCTCGCCCCCCCCCCCCGCGCGCCCGGCCGCGCGCCCGGCCGGGCGCCCGG
>CAYGUQ010000021.1:0-21355 GCA_964352995.1 uncultured Rhodobacterales bacterium | reverse complement strand
ATGCTTGGCGCACCCGACAGGATTCGAACCTGTGACCTCTGCCTTCGGAGGGCAGCGCTCTATCCAGCTGAGCTACGGGTGCCTGCGGGATTGGTTACAGCACTCCTCCAGTCCGCGCAATCGCGCCGGCGGATCATTCGGGCGCAGTCGGCGCCCCGCCGAACCACTGGCCGTGCAGCGCCTCCACGGCGTCGGGGTCGGTTCGGGCGGCGCGGTCCAGCGGCGAGGCGCGGTCGGCGATCAGGCGCGCCGGCGCGCCCTCGGCGCCGCTGATCTCCAGGATGCGGTCGGCCAGCGTCAGCGCCTCGCGCCGGTCATGGGTGGCGATGAGCGCGGCGGCGCCGCTGCGCTCCAGCGCCTGCGCGACGAGCGCGCGCATCGCGGCGGCGCCGGCCGGGTCGAGCGACACGAGCGGCTCGTCCATCAGCATCAGCGACGGGCGCACCGCCAGCGCTCGGGCGAGCGCGGCGCGGCGCTGCATGCCGAGCGAGGCGCGCTCGGGGTGCGTCTCCGCCGCCTCCGCCAGCCCGACTTCGGCCAGCAGTTCGCGCGCGCGGGCGAGGCCGCCGGCGCCGGGTACGAGCGCGATGTTCTCCGCCAGCGTGCGCCAGGGCAGCAGGCGCGGCGTCTGAAACACCATCGCGAGCCGCCCCGGCGGTCGCTCGATGCGCCCTTCGAAATCGTCGTCGAGCCCCGCCACGAGGGCGAGCAGCGTGCTCTTGCCGACGCCCGACGGCCCCAGCAGCGCCGCGACCTCGCCCGGGGCGAGGTCGAACGCGACGTCGGCCAGCACCCGGCGCCGCGCGAAATCCTTGGCGACGAGCCGCACCGACAGGCCCCTCGCGGCCCGCGCGTCCTCCATCAGCGCCGCCACCGCGCCGCGCGCCGCTCCCACGGCTGCAGGATCGCGAGCTCGATCGCCTGCACGACAAGCACGAACCCCAGCGCATAGGCGAGGATCGAGGCGACGTCGAACAGCTGGAAGTGCAGCGACAGCTGGAAGCCCACGCCGTTCGGCCGCCCCAGCAGCTCCACCACCAGCACGATCTTCCAGACCAGCGCGAGCCCGTTGCGCGCGGCGGCGGCGAAGAACGGCGCGAGCTGCGGCAGCACGACGTGCCGCAGGCGCGCGCGCCAGCCGAACTCGTAGATCTGCGCCATCTCCGCGAGATCGCGCGAGAGCGCCCGGCCGCCCTCCCGCAGCATGGCCGCGACGTTGGGGATCTTGTTGATCGCCACGGCCGCGATCGCCGCGACCTCGGTGAGGCCGAACCAGACATAGCACAGGATGATGGTCACCAGCGCCGGCAGGTTGAGAAACAGCGTCAGCCAGCCGCCGAAGGCGCGGTCCGCCGCCGGGCTCATGCCCATGAAGAGGCCCATCGCCGCCCCGATCGACATCGAGATCGCGAAGGCCGCCGCCACGCGCAGCAGCGTCATGCCGAGGTGGAAGAAGTAGCCGTCGTCGACGGCGGCCTGCGCCGCGGCCAGCACGGCGAGCGGCCCCGGCAGCACGTCGCTCCGCAACGCCTCCGCCGCTACCGCCCAGACCAGCGCGAAGCCGCCGAGCGAGAGCGCGGGCCACAGCAGGGCGGAGAGGCTTTCGGCAGGCGCGCGCAGGTATCGCGGCCCGCCATGCGCGGCCGACCGACGGAGCCGCGCAGCGCTCACTCGCGCGACGGCGCTGGGAAGGCGGCGGCGTCGAAGGCGCCGGCGGAGCGCGCGAAGGCGTCGCCCCCCGCTTCGAGCAGCGTCTCGAAGGTCGCGCGGGCGGCCTCGGTGTCGTCGCCCATCCATGGGACGACGATGATCCCGGCGCGGTAGGCGTCGCGCAGCGCGTGGAATTCGGCGTCGTTCTCGGCGCGCATGAGCGGGCGCAGCCGCTCCCACTCCGCGTCGCTCTCCAGCATGAGCGCGCCGGCGGCGCGGACCGCCCGGTCGAGGCGCGCGATCGTCTCGGGGTCGGTGCGCCCGGCGTCCCACACGAAGCCGACGAGCGGGGGCGCCGGCGCCACGCCCATCGCCTCGAGGGCGCCTTCGACGTCGATCACCTGGGTCGCGCCGGCGGCGCGCAGCCGCGCGGCGAAGTGCCAGTAGGTCGAGACCGCCGCGGCGGCGCCGGTCTGGAGCTGGCGCGACATCAGAGGCGGCGCGCCGAACAGCGTCTCGGTCTCCGCCGCGAGGTCGAAGCCGCAGTCGCGCGCGGCGAGCGCCTGGTAGATCAGCCAGCTCTTGTCCTGCGCGCCGCCGACGACGCCGACGGGCTTGCCGCGCAGGTCGCAGACCGAGGCGACGCCGGCGTCGGGCGCCGCCATCAGCGCCCCGAGCGCGCGCGAGTAGGGGAAAAAGCGCACGTCCTCGCCGGCCTCGCGACGGTTGAGCGCCCAGAGCCAGTCGGCGACGATCAGGTCGACCGAGCCGGACTGGAAGGCGATCGACGAGCCGTCGCGCCCGGCGAGCTCCACCGTCTCCAGCGAAAAACCCTCGGCGGCGTCGAGCCCGTGGGTCTGGATCGCGTCCGTCAGCCAGTTGACCGTGCCGAACTTCAGCACGGCGATCTTCAGCGACGGCCCCTCCGCATGCGCCTGCGGCGCGAGAACCAGCGCGAGGACGACGGCGACGGCGCGCAGCGCTCTCATTGCTTCAGCAGCCGGTTGCGGATGATGTAGCTGATCCCGCGGTCCCAGCTCTCGTCTGTGTTGCCGCGGATGTCGGTCGAACCGCCGCCCACCAGCGCGCCGGTTGCCGCGTCGCGCACGTAGACGGTCATCGAAAGGATGAGGTTCGAGGTCTTCTGCACCTCGCCGGTGATGGCCACGTCGGCGCCGAGTTCCCGCGCGATCTCGCTGTCGCAGCCGTTGCAGTGGGCGATGTTGGCGATGCGGTCGAGCTTCGCCGCCGCCGGGGCGATGTCGACGAAGTCGAAGCGGTCCTCCTCGGAAAGCCGGCGCGTCAGCGTCTGCTCGATGCGGGCGAGCCGGGCCATCTCGTCGCCCTGGTCGCCGCCGAGGCTGGTGTCGATGAAGCGCATGCCGAAGAATGCCGCGCGCTTCTCCGCCGCCATGGCGGCGGACGCCACGGTGGACATGAGGGCGGCGCAGGCGAGCGTTCGGGCGATGAGTTTCATGCCTGCACGGTATCCGCGCCGCGGGCGCCGTCAATGCAAAGCGCGCCGTATAGCCAGAAAGGCCCTCCCGTTTCTCAGAAATTGAAGGGCCGCACGGTCGGCGCTTGACCGGTTCGCGGACATCGGGCTCCCTCTTCGTCAACGAACGAACAAGAAATCACGGACAGGGAGTGGGGCGATGCGAAGCGCGGTTGCGCTATCCATGGCGCTTGCGTCGTTCGCGACGGGCGCCGGGGCGGCGGACATCAAGGCGGCGGTCCTGCGCGTCGAGCGCGAGAGACCGCTGCCGCTGTCGCGCCTCGACATTCCCGCAGGCGACGAGGGCTTCGCCGGGGCGCGCGTCGCCACCGCCGACAACTCGACCACAGGGCGCTTCCTCGGCCAGACCTACGAGACCGTCGAGGTCACGGTCGCGGAGGCCGATATCGGCGCCCGTCTCGACGCGCTCGTCGCCGAAGGCGTCAGCGTCGTGGTGACGATCGCCGACGCGGACGCGACGCTCGCGGTCGCCGACCATCTCGCGGGAAGCGACGTGCTGGTGATGAACGCCGACGCGCCCGACGACCGGCTGCGCAACGCCGACTGCCGCGCCAACCTCTTCCACGTCTCTCCCAGCAGGGCGATGCTCGCCGACGGTCTCGCGCAGTATCTCGTCTGGAAGCGCTGGACCGACTGGGTGATCGTGCACGGCTCGCACCCGCGCGACGTGGCCAAGGGCGAGGCCTTCGCGCGGGCGGCGCGCAAGTTCGGGGCGCGCGTGGTCGAGACCCGCGTCTTCGAGGACACCGGCGGCGCAAGGCGTACGGACAGCGGGCATGTGCTCGTTCAGCGCCAGATCCCCGTCTTCATGCAGAATCTGCCCGAGCACCATGTCGTCGTCGTCGCCGACGAGAGCGAGGTCTTCGGGGCCTACATTCCCTACCGAGCGTGGGACGCGCGGCCCGTCGCCGGCGACGCCGGGCTGATCTCGCGCAACTGGGACCCCAGCTTCGAGGGCTTCGGCTCGACCCAGATGCAGCGCCGCTTCGAGCGGGAGGCAGGCCGCCGCATGACCGACCTCGACTACAACGTCTGGGCCGCGCTGCGGGCGGTGGGGGAGGCGGTGACGCGCACCAGCTCCGACGATCCGGCGGCGCTGCGCGCCTTCATGCTCGGCGACGCCTTCGAGCTCGGCGCCTTCAAGGGGCAGCCGCTCAGTTTCCGGCCGTGGAACAACCAGCTGCGGCAGGCGATCCTGCTGTCGGACGAAAGGCTGGTCGTGACCGTGTCGCCGCAGGAGGAGTTCCTGCACCAGCGCACCCGCCTCGACACGCTGGGCTACGACGAACCCGAGAGCGCCTGCCGCTTCTGACCCGCCCGCCAAACAACGCCAAGGAGCCGCCCGATGAAGCTGACCTTCTGCGCCCTCGCCGCCATCGCGGTCGCCGCGCCCGCCATGGCGCAGCTCGTCTACGTCTCCAACGAGAAGGGCAACACCGTCACGGTCATCGACAGCCAGACGCTGGAGGTGGTGCGGACCGTCGACGTCGGCCAGCGGCCGCGGGGCATCACCATGAGCCCGGACGGCTCGGAACTCTACATCTGCGCGTCCGACAGCGACACCGTGCAGGTGTTCGACGCCGCGACCTTCACGCTGAAGCACACGCTGCCCTCGGGACCTAACCCCGAACTCTTCGTGCTGCACCCGTCCGGCAATCCGCTCTACATCGCCAACGAGGACGACAACCTCGTCACCGTGGTCGACGTGGTCCATCACCGCGTCCTCGCAGAGATCCCCGTGGGCATCGAGCCGGAGGGGATGGGCGTGAGCCCGGACGGCAAGGTGGTGGTCAACACCTCCGAGACCACCAACATGGCGCATTTCATCGACACCGAGACCTATGAGATCTTCCAGAACACGCTGGTCGACAGCCGTCCGCGCATCGCCGAGTTCACCAAGGACGGCCAGTTCCTGTACGTCTCCGCCGAGATCGGCGGCACCGTCAGCGTGATCGATCCGGCGACCGGCGAGATCCTCAAGAAGATCGAGTTCGCCGTGCCGGGCATCGTTCCCGAGGCGCTGCAGCCGGTGGGCGTGCGCGCGACGCGCGACGGCTCGAAGGTCTTCGTGGCGCTCGGCCCGGCCAACCGCGTGGCGGTGGTCGACGGCCGGACCCACGAGGTGCTCGACTACCTGCTCGTCGGCCAGCGCGTCTGGCAGATGGCGTTCAACCCCGACGAGACGCTGCTCTTCACCACCAACGGCAACTCCAACGACGTCTCCGTCATCGACGTCGCGGACGCCAAGGTGATCAAGTCGATCGCCGTGGGCGAACAGCCCTGGGGCGTCGTCGTCGCGCCGAACTGATCGTTTGGAAACTCGAGGGAGAAGTCACATGAAGTCTATAGCCATCGCCGGCCTCCTGGCCGCCGCCGTCGCAGCGCCCGCGGCGCTCGCCCCGCAGGAGGCCGCCGCGCAGGACCGGACCATCACGGTCGGCTTCTCGGGCCTTCTCGACCGCCGCAACCGCACCGAGCTGCCGCCGATCATGCTGAGCGTCGGCAAGCCGCTGGCCGACGCGCCGCTGGAGCTGCTTTCGGGCGGCTACTACCAGATCGAGATCGTCGCCGACGGCACCGGCGAACTGGCGCTCGCCGGGCCGGAGTTCTTCCGCAACATCTGGATCAACGAGGTGGTGATCAACGATCTGGAGGTGCGCCCGCTCGGCCTCGACAGCTTCGAGTTCGACGACGAAGGCACCATCGAGCTGAGCTTCGTGGCGATCCGCCCCGGCGCCTACGTGCTGCGCATCCCCGGCACGTCCGGCGACACGCAGAAGGTTGACATCACGATCCGCTGAGCGCATCGCCGCACCGATGGACGCAGCCCTGACCGTGCGCGGCGTGAGCCACGCCTTCGGCCGGACGCGGGCGCTGGACGACGTGTCGTTCAGCGCCCCGCGCGGCGCGTTCACGGCGCTGCTGGGCGTGAACGGGGCGGGCAAGTCGACCCTGTTCAACCTGATCACCCGGCTGTTCGACACCCAGTCGGGCTCGATCGCGGTCTGCGGGCACGACGTGCGCGGGGCGCCCACGGCGGCGCTGAGGCGGCTCGGCGTGGTGTTCCAGAGCCGCGCGCTCGACCCCAACCTCACCGTCGCGCAGAACATCGTCTACCACGGCGCGCTGCACGGGATGGGCCGCCGCGCGGCGCTGGCGCGCGGCGAGGCGGTGCTGGCGCGCGTCGCGATGTCGGACCGCATGGACGACAAGGTCGGCAGGCTCTCGGGCGGGCAGGCGCGGCGGGTGGAGATCGCCCGCGCCCTGCTGCACCGGCCCGAACTGCTGCTCTGCGACGAGGCCACCGTGGGGCTCGACGTGCAGTCGCGCTCCGCCATCGTCGCCGACGTCCACAAGCTCGCCGCGGAGGAGGGGGCGGGCGTGCTCTGGGCCTCGCACCTGATCGACGAGGTCGCCGCGCAGGATCGGGTGGTCGTGCTGCACAGGGGCAGGGTGCTGGCCGAGGGGCCGGCGACAGAGGTCGCCGACGGCCGGCCGCTGACGGACGCCTTCGTCGCGCTGACGGGAGCGGCGGCGTGAGCGCCGCCGATGGCGCCTCGGGGGGTGCGGCGGAGGCTGGCGCCGAGAACCGCTGGACCGGCTGGCGCACCTGCGCCTGGGGCGTGATCTGGCGCGAGGGCCTGCGCTTCGCCCAGCAGAAGGAGCGCTTCCTCGCAGCGCTGGTGCGCCCGCTGGTGTGGCTCTTCATCTTCGCGGCGGGCTTCCGCGCCGTGCTCGGCCTCTCGATCACGCCGCCCTATCAGACCTATGTGCTCTACGAGGTCTACGTCACGCCGGGCCTCTGCGCGATGATCCTGCTGTTTCAGGGGATGCAGTCCTCGCTCAGCATGGTCTACGACCGCGAGACCGGCTCGATGCGGACGCTGCTGGTCAGCCCCTATCCGCGCTGGTTCCTGCTCACCTGCAAGCTTGCGGCCTCGGTGATCGTCGGCGCGGCGCAGGTCTACGCCTTCCTCGTCATCGCGTGGCTCTACGGGATCGAGCCGCCGGTCTGGGGCTACGTCGCGGCGCTGCCTGCGATCGCGCTTTCGGGGATGATGCTCGGCGCCATCGGCCTGCTGCTCAGCTCCGCCATCAGGCAGCTGGAGAACTTCGCCGGAGTGATGAACTTCGTGATCTTCCCGATGTTCTTCGCATCCTCGGCGCTCTATCCGATCTGGCGGGTGCGCGAGGGCAGCCCGCTGCTCGCCGACATCGCCGCCTTCAACCCCTTCACCCACTGCGTTGAGCTGATCCGCCATGCGCTCTATCTCAACCTTGAGGTAAAGTCGCTCGCCGTCGTGGTCGGCCTCACCGTGGTCACGCTCGCCGCGGCGGCCTGGGCCTACGACCCCGGACGCGGGCTGATGGGGCGGCGCGGATGACGGCGCGCCGGTCGGAGAACGGGAGGAGACGACCATGCTGATGAAGGCGATGGCTCTCGCGGCGCTGCTGGCCTCGGCCGGCGCGGCGCAGGCGTTCAACGACCCCACCTGGCCCTGCGAGAGCCGCAAGGTCGCGCACCTCTCCATGGGGCAGATGTGGGCCGGCGCGATCCCCGAGGACATGACGGCCTGGCGGGACGACGCGGCGCTCGCCGCCGCGGCCTCGCGCATCGCGCAGCGCCGCACCGGCATGGACGAGGCCGCCGACATCGTCGACGCGCTGGCCGACGCCACGCCGCAGGACGCGCTCGAAACGCGGCTGACGCAGCTCTTCGCCGGGGTCTTCACGCTGATCGACCGCGAGCGCGCCCGCGTCGTCGACGGGATCACGCGCTACAACGCCAGCCAGCAGGCCCTGTCCGCCCGGATCGACGCGATGCAGGTGGAGCTCGCCGCGCTGGAGAAGGAGACGGCGGCGGACGACTACGACGCCCTCGACCGGATCGACGCGTTGCGCGACGGCGTGGCCTGGGAGGTCCGCATCTTCAACGAGCGCCGCCGGTCGCTGCAGTATGTCTGCGAGAGCCCGGTGATCCTCGAAAAGCGCGCCTTCGCGGTGTCGAGGCTCATCAAGGCCCGCATCGACGGGGTCTGACGCCGCTGGAGACATGGTTCGCAGGCGCATGGCCGCTTGAGCCGTGGGCGGCGCTGACCGCGGTCGGCGCGAGTTTCCTGACATCTTTCCTCACGGCGAGCGCAGGCATCGGCGGCGGCGCCGCGCTGCTCGGCGTGCTCGCGGCGATCCTGCCGCCGGCGGCGCTGATACCGGTGCACGGCGTCGTGCAGTTCGGCTCGAACGCCGGCCGCGCGGCGCTCATGCGCGCGCAGGTCCACGGGCAGGCGCTGCCATGGTTTCTCGCCGGCTCGGCGGCCGGGGCGCTGGCCGGCGGGGCGACGCTGACGGCCTTGCCGCCCGCAACGGTCGAGATCGCCGTCGGCTGCTTCATCCTGTGGTCAGTCTATGGGCGGATGCCGTCATGGGGCGTCGGCGCGGCCGCGCCCGCGGGAGCGATATCGTCCGTGCTGACCATGGCGTTCGGCGCCACGGGGCCGTTCGTGATGGCGTGGGTCAGGGGGCTGGGGCTCGAACGTCAGGGCGTGGTCGCGACGCACGCGGCGCTCATGACCGGCCAGCATGGGCTCAAATGCGTCGCCTTCGGCCTTTTCGGCTTCGCCTTCGGCCCATGGCTCGGCCTGTGCGCGGCCATGGTGGCGGCCGGGTTTCTCGGGACGGTCGCGGGGCGCAAGGTGCTGCTGCGGCGGTCTGAGGCCGCCTTCCGCCGCGTGCTGGACATTGTGCTGACGCTGCTGGCGGCGCGGCTGCTCTGGTCGGGCGCGGCGTCGTTCTTCGCGTGACGGCTACTGACCCGCGACGGGCTCGCCCGGCTGCGCCTTGACCGGCTCGAGCGGCAGAAGTTCGAGCGCCCAGTCGTCGGTGCCGCCGGGGAACCAGTAGACGTTCTCATAGCCGAACTCGGTCGCCGCGCGCTTGGCGGCGTTCCACGACATCCAGCAATCGGCGAGGCAGAAGAACAGGACAGGGTGCGCCGCGTCGCCCCCGGTGGCCTCGGCGAGATTGTCGCGGAACCAAGTCTCGGTGACGTCGGCGATGGCGCCGTAGCCGACATTGGGCAGCCAGATCGCGCCGGGAATGCTTTCGCGGGCCTTCTCGCGCCAGATGGTGCCGGCGGGCAGGTTCGCCGGCTTAGGCGGGCGGGGCAGGACGTCCACGAACAACGTCTCGCCCGCCTCCCACAGCGCCTGCGCCGCGAGCGCGTCCACCACGACCCCGCCGGCCACCGTCTCGGGGACGGGACTGCGGAACTCGTCCATGCGGTAGCCCTCGGGTTCCGCGGGCGACGACTGCGCGGCGGCGACCGTCGCCCACATGAGCGCGCAGCAGATCGCCGCTGCAGGCGCCGCGATCTTCATTGCACGGCGCCGGCCTTGCCGAAGTCGTCGACGAGCGGCACGCCGTAGCTGGCGAGGATCGCGTCGATCTCGTCCTTGTTGCGGCGCAGTAGCGAATTCAGCTCGCGTTTCCAGCCGTCCTCGCCCATGCGCACCCCGAGCGTGACGCGGAAGAACAGCCGCGGCGCGCCCTCCTCCTTCAGCAGGGGGGTCACGACCATCGGCGTCTCGGCCTGCTTGGCCTTCCAGCCGGCGATGGGGCCCCACATGAAGGCGCCGTCGATCTCCCCGCTGGCGATGTCGGCGAGGATCTGGTCGGCGACGTTCTGGTTGCGGGTGTCGACCATGAGCCGGTAGCCCTTGGCGCCGCGCACGAGGCCATTGCGCGCCGCATGGTCTGCGGGCGGGCTGCCGGCGATCAGGCCGAGCCGTCGGCCCTGCAGCCGCGGGTCGCCGATGTGGTCGACGTCGGCGAGGTCGCTGTCGGCCCGCGTGACGAAGCTGTAGGCCGAGACGTAATAGTGGTTCGTGTTCAGCACCAGTTCATGGCCCTGGGCGAACCCCATGATCACGTCGCAGCGGTTCTCGGCGAGCGTGCGGCGGACGAAGCCGAGCGCCTGGGGAAACCAGGTGTAGCTGACCGGCTTGTCGAGCTTGCTGGCCAGCAGTTCCGCGATCTTGTTCTCGAAGCCCTCGCCCGCCTCGTTGGAGAACGGCATGTTGGCCGGATCGGCGCAGACGCGGAACTGCGTGTCGGAGACCAGATCGAAGGTGTCGGCCGCAAGGGCGGTCTGGCCCGCGCAGAGCGCAGCCAGACCGGCGATGAACGAGCGCCTCAGCCCATGCATGCGTTTTCGGCCTCGACGAAGCTGTCGGGCTTGTCGGCGCGCTTGGCGGGCCGACCGCGGTTGATCGCGTCGGTCCCGCGAGCGAGGAGGTACACGTAGATGTCGTCGATGTAGCACATGACGTTGTTGTTCACGCCGAAGGCCGGCATGACCTGGTTCTGGGAGTTGTTCACGTCCTGCTTGCCGCCGGCGACGATGGCCACGAACTCCCAGTAGCCGAGGTTAAGCGCGCTTTCCTTGAGCGCGGGCGCGTAGGACGAGCCCTCGCCGTCGGGGCCGTGGCACACGTGGCACTCGGCGTGGTAGCGGCGGAAGCCGGAGAAGGTGTACCAGTCGACCGCGCCGTCCTCGGAGATGTTGAACGTCGGCGTGTCGTCGGCGGTGAAGAACTTGCCGTCTTCCTCGTATGCGACCGCAACGGGCGCGGAGCCGTCCTGCGCCAGGGCGACGGTCGCCGCGGCGGCGAGGAGGGTGGCTGCGACGACGCGCGAGGCGGTTGCGAATGTGGGCATGAGTCGTTTCCTCTGGTGATCGGACGCTTCAACAGGCGTTTGAACGGATCGTGCGCGAACGAAACGGGCGCGACAACCATGACAGGTCGTCGCGCCCGAAAGGGTGAGGGCCGGCGCGCGCGGCGCGAGCCCTCGGACTCAGCGCTTACTTCGGCAGCGCGAAGACGGTCAGCTGGCCGCCGAGCGCGGTGTAGTCGCTGAGGGAGGCGTAGCCGCCCACGGCGCCGAGACCGTCGTTCGGGTTGACCAGGCCGGCCGCGAGGCCGATGCCCGCCCAGCCGCCGATGCCGGAGTAGACGGCGACGTACTGGTTGCCCTTGTGGTTGTAGGTCATCACGTTGCCGATGATGCCCGACGGGGTCTTGAACTTGTAGAGTTCCTCGCCCGTGTTGGCGTCGACGGCCTTCAGGAAGCCCTCGAGCGTGCCGTAGAACACGACGTCGCCCGCGGTCGCCAGAGCGCCCGACCACACCGAGAACTCTTCGGGCAGCGACCAGACGATCTCACCCTTGCCGGCGTCCCAGGCGATGAAGTTGCCCATGCCGCCGTGCGAGTTCGGCGCCGGATACATCGCCAGCGTCGCGCCCACATAGGGCTGGCCGGCGGTGTAGGAGACGCGGAACGGCTCGTAGTCCATGCAGACGTGGTTCGTCGGCACGTAGAACAGGCCGCTCTTCGGCGAGAAGGCCGCGGGCTGCTGGTCCTTGGTGCCGAGCGCCGCCGGGCAGATGCCGGTGGTGTTCACGTCTTCGCCGTTCTGACGGGTCGAGTACTCCGCGACGACCTGCGGGCGGCCGTACTGGTCGGAACTCGGGTCCATCTCGACATGCGTCGCCCAGTTCACGACCGGGTCGAACTTCTCGGCCACGAGCAGTTCGCCCGTGATCCGGTCGAGCGTGTAGCCGAAGCCGTTGCGGTCGAAGTGCACGAGGGTCTTGCGCGTCTCGCCGCCGACGTCGATGTCGGCGAGGATGTTCTCGTTGATGCCGTCATAGTCCCACTCGTCGTGGGGCGTCATCTGGTAGAACCACTTGGCCATGCCCGTGTCGGGATCGCGGGCCATGAGGGTCATCGACCACTTGTTGTCGCCCGGGCGCTGGGCCGGGTTCCAGGTCGACGGGTTGCCGGTGCCGTAATAGAAGAGGTCGGCCTCCGGATCATAGCTGAACCAGCCCCAGGTGGAGCCGCCGCCGATGGTCCACTGGTCGCCTTCCCAGCTGTTCAGCGACGAATTCTCGCCGATGGGCTTGCCGAGATGCGTGGTCTGCTCGGGGTCGACGAGCATCTCCTCGTCCGGGCCCATCGAGTAGGCGCGCCAGACGCGTTCGCCGGAGTTCATGTCGTAGGCGGTCACCGAGCCGCGGACGCCGAACTCGCCGCCGGAGATGCCGACGATGATCTTGTCCTTCACCGGCAGGACGGTGGCGGTGTTGGTCTCGCCGATCGACGGGTCGCCGTTCTTGGCTTCCCAGATCACGCGGCCCGACTTGGCGTCGAGCGCGACGAGCGTGGTGTCGGCCTGATGGAGGAAGATCTTGCCGTCGGCGTAGGCGGGGCCGCGGTTGACGGTGTCGCAGCACATGACCGCGATGACGTCCGGATCCTGCTTCGGCTCGTACTTCCAGATGATCTTGCCGTCGTTGTTCAGATCGAGGGCGTAGACCTTGTTCGGAAACGGCGAGTGCACGTACATGATGTCGCCGATGACCAGCGGGCCGCCCTCATGGCCGCGCAGGACGCCCGTGGAGAAAGTCCAGGCGACCTGAAGATCGCCAACGTTGTCGCGGTTGATCTGGGTCAGCTTGGAGTAACGGGTGTTGGCGTAGTCGCCGGTCTGGAGAACCCAGCCGTTGGGGTTCGAGCTGAGCGTCTTGACGCTGTCGTTGGCCATGGCCGGCGCGGCGAGCATCGTGCCGGCAAGCAGAGCAGCTGTGAGCTTTTTCATTGTTCCTCCATGGGGCGGTCTCCCGAGATCCCGCCACGCCCGTTGACGCCCCGCGGCGCTGGATCGGGCATTGTTTGTTCGACGACTTGTGCCGCCAGGGATCGTGAGCGTTCCCTGAGACGCTCTCTCACCCTTCTCTCATGGTAGCGGGCGGACTTTCGTATGCAAGATGGATCGAGCCTGCTGCGAGCAACTTTTCGTCTCCAGAACGCCTTAAATCATAAGACAAATGCGCGCACCCGAACGGGTGAGGCGCGGGCGCCGCAGGCCGCCTGCCGCGTTTTCGGGAGACCTCGGCTATTCCCACTCGAGCTGCTGGTAGGCGGCGGTCGCGTTGCGCGTGTTGAAGGCGTCGAAGAGCAGCCAGCGGCCGCGTTCCCCCTGGCCGATTCGCTCCGTTGCGCCGAGCATCGGCTCGCCCGCGGCGATCGCCGCGCGGGTCTCCGCGGTCAGCGCGTCGAGATAGCCGAGGATCGGGGCCGCCGCCTCGGGCCAGGCCGCCGCCGCCGGACCATGGCCGGGGACCACGCGCTCGACCGGCTCCCCGGCCAGCGCCGCGAGCTCCCTGCGCCAGCCGAGCAGCGAACCGTCGAGCGCGGGGACATGACCCATGAAGAGCAGGTCGCCGAGAAACAGCGTGCCGGTCTCGACGTCGAGGACGGTGAGGTCGTTGTCGGTGTGCGCCACCGGATGCGCGCGCAGGACGAGCCTGCGGCCGCCGAGGTCGATCTCGCGCGTCGTCGCGACGCCCTCGTCCGGCGCGACGATGCGCGCGTCCTCGAAGGCGGGGCCGAGCAGCCGCGCCATCGCCGCGCCGTAGGTCTGCGCGCGCGCGGCGAGGGCGGGGCCCAGCCGCTCGGCCCCGACGACGCGGGCGCCGGCGTCGACGAAGGGGCCGGCGCCGAGCACATGGTCGGGGTGCATGTGCGTGAGGATCAGCCAGCGCACCGGCAGCTCGGTGCGCTCGCGGATCGCGGCGAGCAGGCCCCGGCCGACCGCCGGCGCGCCGCCGGCGTCGATCACGGCGACCGCCTCCGCGCCGATGACGAAGCCCGCGTTGGAGACGTCGCCGCCATTTGCGGCCTCCGGCTCCTCATGGCGGCCGCGATGGACGAAGACGCCCGGCGCGACTTCGGTGACGGCGAAGCCGGGCGCCTCGCCGGCCGGAACGCAGGGCCAGTCCTGCGCCTGTTCAGCCTGCGGCAGGGCGGCGACGGCGGCGTTCGCCGCGGCGACGCAGGCGGCGCGGTCGTCGCCGCCCGGCAGGCGCTCGGTCCGGCAGGCGCCGGGGTCGGCGGCCAGGCAGACGGTCAGAAGAACCTCCCACATCGGCCGCCTCGCTTCAGGTCAGAGCCGCTCGGCGTGCCAGCGGACATGGTCCTCCATGAAGGAGGCGACGAAGTAGTAGCTGTGGTCGTAGCCCGTCTGCATGCGGAACACGCTCGGGGTGCGGGTTTCCGCCAGCGCTCCGGCCAGCGCCTCGGGCTTCAGCAGGTCGAGGAACTGGTCCGACGCGCCTTGGTCGACGAGGATGTCGCCGCCCCAGCCCGCCTCGTGCAGCAGCAGCGTGCTGTCATGGGCCGCCCAGGCGCTCTCGTCGGCGCCGAGATAGGCGCCGAGCTGCTTGCGGCCCCAGTCGCTCGCGGTGGGATGCGCGATCGGCGCGAAGGCGGAGAGCGAGCGGAAGAGCTCGGGGTTCGACAGCGCCAGCGTGATGGCGCCGTGGCCGCCCATCGAGTGCCCGGAGACGCCCATGCGGTCGGTCTCGATGGGGAACTCCGACGCGACCAGCCCGGTCAGCTCGTCGACGATGTAGCTGCGCATCTGGAAATGCGGCTTCCACGGGTCCTGGGTGGCGTCGACGTAGAAGCCCGCGCCCTGGCCGAGGTCGTAGGCGTCGTCGTTGGCGACCCCCTCGCCGCGGGGCGAGGTGTCGGGGAACACCAGCGCGACGCCCTCCTGCGCCGCCCAGCCCTGCGCGCCCGCCTTGGTCATGGCGTTCTCATGGGTGCAGGTGAGGCCCGACAGCCACCACAGGCACGGCACCGGGCCGAACTTGGCCGCCGGCGGCAGGTAGACCGCGAAGGTCATCTCGCAGTTCGTGGTTTTCGACATGTGCTTGTAGACGCCCTGGACGCCTTCGAAGCACCGGTTTTCCGAGACCTTCTCCATCTCGCGCTCTCCCCCGATGTGATGCTGACATGAAAAGGGGGCCTCCGCCATGCGCGGCGGAGGCCCCCCCGGAAGTCGTGAAGATCAGTAGACGACGACGCCGCGGACCGACTTGCCCTCATGCATCAGGTCGAAGCCGTGGTTGATCTCGTCGAGCTTGAGCAGATGCGTGATCATGGGGTCGATCTCGATCTTGCCCTCCATGTACCAGTCCACGATCTTCGGCACGTCGGTGCGGCCGCGCGCGCCGCCGAAGGCGGTGCCCATCCACTGCCGCCCGGTGACGAGCTGGAACGGGCGCGTGCTGATCTCCGCCCCGGCCGGCGCCACGCCGATGATGATCGACTTGCCCCAGCCGCGGTGCGAGCACTCCAGCGCGGTGCGCATGACGCCGACGTTGCCGGTCGCGTCGAAGGTGTAGTCCGCGCCGCCGATCTGGTCGGCCCCGCGCTTGGTCATGTTGACGAGATAGGGGACGAGGTCGCCCTCGACCTCCTTGGGGTTGACGAAATGCGTCATCCCGAACTTCTCGCCCCAGGCCTTCTTTTCGTTGTTGACGTCGACGCCGATGATCATGTCGGCGCCGGCCAGCCGCAGGCCCTGGATCACGTTGAGGCCGATGCCGCCGAGGCCGAACACGATCGCCGTGGCGCCGATCTCGACTTTCGCGGTGTAGATAACCGCGCCGACGCCGGTGGTGACGCCGCAGCCGATGTAGCAGATCTTGTCGAAGGGCGCGTCCTCGCGGACCTTCGCCACCGCCACCTCGGGCAGGACCGTGTGGTTGGCGAACGTCGAGCAGCCCATGTAGTGATGGATCTTCTCGCCGTCGAGCGTGGTGAAGCGCGAGGTGCCGTCGGGCATCAGGCCCTGGCCCTGGGTCGCGCGGATCGAGGTGCAGAGGTTGGTCTTGCGCGACAGGCAGGACGGGCAGGACCGGCACTCGGGCGTGTAGAGCGGGATCACGTGGTCGCCGGGCTTCACGGAGGTGACGCCGGCGCCCACCTCGACGACGACGCCCGCGCCCTCATGGCCGAGGATGGCGGGAAAGATGCCCTCGGGGTCCGCGCCCGAGCGGGTGAACTCGTCGGTGTGACAGAGGCCGGTCGCCTTCAGCTCGACGAGCACTTCCCCGGCCTTCGGGCCTTCGAGATTGACTTCAACGACTTCAAGCGGCTTGCCGGCCTCGAAGGCCACAGCGGCGCGTGTGCGCATGGCGTTTTCCCCCTCAGAGCATGTGACGCACGCGTAAGTTGCGTCTGAGCGAGGCTGACCCTACGGGCGGACGGGCATGGCGCCAAGCGAGATCACACGCGCGTCATCGTCGCGGCCTCATATCACCTCATCGGGTGAGGTGAATCCGCAACGCCATGATTTAACTTCCCATTTACGATTCATCTGCTGCCACAGCGCGATCTCCCGCACCGAGTAGTAGACGCAGAGCTGGGGGTCGCCGCCCTGCATCGTGATGCGGACGCGGTGGTCCTTGCATTCCGCCGGCGCGGCGAGAAGGCAGGCGGTCACGATCATTTCAAGCGCACCGTTCATGGCGTCGTCCCTCCGAAGGTCCACCCTTGCAATCCATCAGCGCGGGAAACTAGCGTCGCGCACGAATGATGCAAAAACAAATGGAGGAAATCATGCGCACCGTCCTGGCGCTCGCGTCGCTTGCGCTGATTGTTGCGCATGGCGGCCCTTCCGCCGCCGAGGAGCCGGTCGACCTTCTCTTCAACACGCCGCACATGGCGCAGGTGGAGCAGGGGCGCACGCTGCGCTACGACCACGACCGCGCCTCCGACCCCGCGCTCGGGATCGGGCCCGATCTCGACGCTGTCATCGCCGTCGAGGCGGGCGACGGCCGCGCGACCCGGTTCGTGATGGACGCCGACGGCGCGGCGCGCGGCTTCGACGTCAGCGAGGGCGTGCCGGGAAACCCGCTGCTCGCGGTGTTTCTGGAGAACGCGCTGCGGGCCTCGACCAAGGCCACGGGGGGCAGCCCCTTCTACCTGCGCAACCGGATCCGGGAGGCGCTGGCCGACCGGCTGGAGACCGTCGAGCCGGACCACGTCTTCGCCATGCGCCCCTTCGCCGGCGACGCCAACGCGGCCAAGCTGGGAGACTTCGAGCAGCTCGTGATGACCTTCGAGGTGTCGCGGGACGCGCCGGGCATGCTGATCGCGCTGCGCGCCCAGGCGGGCCCCGACGACGCCCCGGTCTACAGAGAGGAGATCCGCCTTGCGACCACAAACTAGAGTGCGCCTCGCCGCGGCCGCGTTCGCCGCGGCGCTGTCGTCGGGCGCGGCGACGGCGCAGGCCGTCAACGACTATCCGACCGCCGCGCGCGCCGACTACGTGTTCGGCTGCATGGCGGCCAACGGCTCGGACGCCGAGACGCTGCAGAAATGCGCCTGCTCGGTCGACCACATCGCCGGCATCCTGCCCTACGAGGCCTACGTCAACGCCGAGACCGTTCTGCGCACGGTGATGGTGACCGGCGAGCGCGTCGCGGCCTTCCGCGGCTCGGCGCGGCATCAGGAGATGGTGTCGAATCTGCGCCGCGCGCAGGCCGAGGCCGACATGGTCTGCTTCCAGTAGGCCGCGCGCCGAGGCGCCGGGGCGCGGCGTTTCCGTGAAGCGGATGGCGCCGCGTCGCAGCATCGGCTAAGAGCGCCCCGAGCCGCCATCTGGGCCGGACAGTTCGGGAGCGCCGCAGATGGATCTGCGCAACATCGCCATCATCGCCCACGTCGACCACGGCAAGACCACGCTCGTCGACGAGCTGCTCAAGCAGTCCGGCGCCTTCCGCGCCAATCAGGCCGTGGCCGAGCGCGCGATGGACAGCAACGACATCGAGCGCGAGCGCGGCATCACCATCCTCGCCAAATGCACCTCCGTCGAGTGGGGCGAGACCCGCATCAACATCGTCGACACGCCGGGCCACGCCGACTTCGGCGGCGAGGTCGAGCGCATCCTGAGCATGGTCGACGGCGTCTGCCTGCTGGTCGACGCCGCCGAGGGCCCGATGCCCCAGACGAAGTTCGTCACCTCCAAGGCGCTGGCGCTCGGCCTGCGCCCCATCGTGGTGCTGAACAAGGTCGACAAGCCCGACGCCGAGCCCGACCGCGCGCTGAACGAGGTGTTCGACCTCTTCGTCGGCCTCGACGCCAACGACGAGCAGCTCGACTTCCCGGTCCTCTACGCTTCGGGGCGCAGCGGCTGGGCGGCGGAGAGCCTCGACGCCCCGCGCGAGAACCTCAAGCCGCTGTTCGATCTGGTCGTGCGCCATGTCGGCGCCCCGAAGCAGCTCGCCCGCAAGGACGAGCCCTTCACCATGCTCGCCACCACCGTCGAGGCCGACCCGTTCCTCGGCCGCATCCTCACCGGTCGCATCGAGAGCGGCGTGCTGGAGGCCGGCGCCGCGATCAAGGCGCTGTCGCGCGAAGGCAAGGAGATCGAGCGCTTCCGCGTCTCCAAGCTGCTCGCCTTCCGCGGCCTCGGCCGCACGCCGGTGGATAGCGCCGAGGCCGGGGACATCGTGGCGCTCGCCGGCATGACAAAGCCCACCGTCGCCGACACGCTCTGCGACACGGCCGTCTCCGCGGCGCTGCCGGCGCAGCCGATCGACCCGCCGACCATCACCGTGACCTTCGGCATCAACGACAGCCCGCTCGCCGGACGCGACGGCGACAAGGTGCAGAGCCGCGTCATCCGCGAGCGTCTGCTGCGCGAGGCCGAGGGCAACGTCGCGATCAAGGTCAAGGATACGCCGGGCGGCGACGCCTTCGAGGTCTCGGGCCGCGGCGAGCTGCAGATGGGCGTGCTGATCGAGAACATGCGCCGCGAGGGCTTCGAGCTCTCCATCTCCCGCCCCCGCGTCATCCTGCGCGAGGAGGACGGCGAGAAGCTTGAGCCGGTCGAGGAGGTCACCGTCGACGTCGACGAGCCCTACGCCGGCGCGGTGGTCGAGAAGCTGTCGCTGCGCAAGGGCGAGCTCGTCGAGATGCGCGCCGCGGGCGCCGGCAAGACGCGGCTGGTGGCGCATGTGCCGTCGCGTGGGCTCATCGGCTACCACGGCGAGTTCCTGACCGACACGCGCGGCACCGGCGTGCTCAACCGCATCTTCCACAGCTGGGCGCCCTACAAGGGCCCGATCCAGGGCCGCCGGCAGGGCGTCTTGATCTCGATGGAGGACGGCGACGCCGTGGCCTACGCCCTGTGGAACCTGGAGGAGCGCGGCAAGCTCTTCATCGGGCCTCAGGAGAAGGTCTACCAGGGCATGATCATCGGCGAGCACTCGCGCGAGAACGACCTCGAGGTGAACCCGCTCAAGGGCAAGAAGCTGACCAACGTGCGCGCCTCCGGCACCGACGAGGCAGTCCGCCTGACGCCGCCGGTCCGCATGAGCCTCGAGCAGGCCATCGCCTATATCGAGGACGACGAGCTGGTCGAGGTGACGCCCAAGGCCCTGCGCACCCGCAAGCGCACCCTCGATCCGCACCAGCGCAAGCGCGAGTCGCGAAGCGCAATGGCGTGATCGGCGGCGCTTCGCATTTTGCAATGCAGAGTGCGAAGCGCGACGGGCGTGGGGTGCGGAACATGGCGACGCTGCGTCACTTTCCGGATCGCACCCGCGGGGCGCGAGTAAATTCCTTCAAGCACAACCGTATACGATTA
This sequence comes from uncultured Rhodobacterales bacterium, assembly GCA_964352995.1. Classification (GTDB taxonomy): domain Bacteria; phylum Pseudomonadota; class Alphaproteobacteria; order Rhodobacterales; family Rhodobacteraceae; genus Rubrimonas. The sequence continues at coordinate 1,682 of CAYGUQ010000021.1, read as the reverse complement.
AAAGGTTTTTTCGCTGGACCCGACAAAAATGGGGCGGGAATGCGGCGCGCGGCGCGCAACTGGCACGGCCCTTGCGACTGCTGATCTGCAATCGCCAGTTGGAGGACCAGATTATGAAACATCCTGTTGACGTGCACGTTGGTAAGCGCGTCCGCCATCGTCGCTGGATGCTCGGCATGACCCAGCAGCAGCTCGCCGAGAAGGTCGGCATCAAGTTCCAGCAGATCCAGAAGTACGAGACCGGGATGAACCGCATCTCCGCTTCCCGGCTCTGGGACATCGCCGACGCCATGGACGTCAACATCGGCTTCTTCTTCGAGGGCGTCGACGGCGAAGAGGCCGCGGATGCGGTGGTCGAGCATGCCGCCGGCGACATCATGGCCGACCGCGAGGCGATCGAGCTGGTGCGCAGCTACAACGCGATCCCCGAGGAGCAGCGCAAGCGCCTGTTCGACCTCGCCCGCGTGCTGAGCGCCTGAGCTCAGGCCGAGGCTCGCCGGGCGCCGCGCGCCCGGCCTCCCGCCGCGCGCATTGACCTGCGCGCGGGCGCGCGCCACGACTGGGGCTCTCCGCGCGATGCGCAGCAGCCGACGTGAGCGCCGATGACAGCCGATGCGCCTGCACCCGTTCCGGAGGCGACGCTCGCCTCGCTCGTAGCCGCGGCGCACGCCGCGGCCGACGCGGCGCGGCCAATCGCACTGCGGTGGTTCCGCGCCCCCGCGCTCGGCGTCGACGACAAGGCGGCGCCCGGCGGCTTCGACCCGGTGACAATCGCGGATCGCGACGCAGAGGCCGCCATGCGCGCGACGCTCGCGCGGCTGCGCCCCGACGACGGCGTGATCGGCGAGGAGATCGCAGCCAAGCCCGGAACCAGCGGCTTCACCTGGGTTCTCGACCCCATCGACGGGACCCGCGCCTTCATCGCCGGCGCGCCGACCTGGGGCATGCTGATCGCCGTCAACGACGGAGTCCGGCCGATCGTCGGCCTGATCGACCAGCCCTTCACCGGCGAACGCTTCGAGGGCGTCGTCGTCGGCGCGTCGCGCGGCGCGCGCTGGACGCGGGGCGCGGAGAGCCGCGCGCTCAAGACCCGCCCCTGCGCCCGGCTGGAGGACGCGACGCTGCTCTCGACCTATCCGGAAGTCGGCGACGCGACGGAGGCCGCCGCCTTTAACGCGGTGCGGCGGCGCGCCCGGCTCACCCGCTTCGGGCTCGACTGCACAGGCTACGCGCTGGTCGCGCTCGGCTGCGCCGATCTCGTGATCGAGGCGGGGCTCCAGCCCTACGACGTGCAGGCGGTCATCCCGGTGGTCGAGGGCGCCGGCGGCGTGATCACCGGCTGGAAGGGCGAGCCCTGCGCGCAGGGCGGGCGCGTCGTGGCGGCGGGCGACCCCCGCGTCCACGCCGCCGCGCTGGAGATGCTGGCGCGCGCCTGACGCGCCCTTTCCGAGCGGCGGCTTTCGAGCCACCCGGCGGCCGCCCGCCCGTTTCCCCCGCCGAACCTGGCGGCGGGGGCTTGCGGCGCGTCTCAGGCCGCGGCGGCGAGCAGCGCCGCGTCGCCGCCGGCGGCGGTCAGGTCCACGCTCACGACCCGTTCGACGGCGTAGAGGCTGGCGGCGTCGCCGGCCGTGACGAGCGGCGTCAGCGCGCCCGCCCGCGCGGCCATCGCGGCGCGCACGGCC
>CAYGUQ010000020.1:0-21667 GCA_964352995.1 uncultured Rhodobacterales bacterium | reverse complement strand
CCGCCGGCGCGTCTCAGGCGCCCTTGTCCTGCGGCATGCCCATGGTCACGCCGCCAGGGTCGTCGACCTCGTCGGCGTCCGCGCGCATCTGGCGCCGTGCTGCTCTTCCACGGGGCGACGTTCGATCGATTTCGGAGCGATGATCCGCTTGCTGATCGTCGGCGACGCCCATGGCGATCGGGCCGAGCGACAGCTTCGGGAGGCGGTGCCGCTCAACTCGTGATTCTGTGACGGACCCGATCCCGACCAAGCCACAATTTCCAAGAACCGCCGCGGCCGGTTCTGCCGCGCCGGGCGTTCGACGACGTCGCGCCCGATGCGGCGCCGGGCCGGCGTCGAGCCCCATGCCGAACCACAAAGGCGATTGACCCCGCGGCCGGAACGTTTCTCACTCGCCGCGTGGAGAGCCGTGTGAAAGACGCAACAGGAAATTCTACCGCCCCCGCCAACCCGAGGAGGCGCGACCCGGAGCGCACGCGCGCCCGCCTTCTGCAGGTCGCGATCCGAGAGTTCTCCGAGCACGGCTACGAGGGTGCGCGCGTGGAGCGCGTCGTGCGCGCCGCAGACGTGACGCCGCGCATGCTCTACCACTATTTCGGCAACAAGGAGCGGCTCTACGTCGCCGTGCTTGACAGCGTCTATGTCGACATCCGCCGCGGCGAGCGGACCCTCGACCTCGAGAACGGCGAACCCCTCGACGCGCTGCGCCGGCTGGTCGGCTACACGTTCGACTTCTTCCAGGAGAACGAAACCTTCGTGCGGCTGACCCGCGGCGAGAACATGCTGTCCGGCCGCTATGTCCGCCAGTCGACAATGATCCGCGACATGTCGCAGCCATTGATCGAGAGCATCGAGCGCCTTCTTGCGCGCGGCGCGGCGACGGGCGCTTTCCGCCCCGGCGTGGACGCCCTGCAGCTCTATGTCAGCCTCGTGGCGCTGAGCGCGCACCACATCAACAACGCGTCCACGCTCTCGGCGGTATTCGGGCGCGACCTGTCGGACCCGTCCTGGCGCGCCGAGCGCCGGGCTCATGCGATGGAGATGGCGCTGCGCCATGTCAGCGTCTCGCCGGATGCGCCACCGGCCACCTTGTAAGCGATCATTTACCTGCGCACAGTCGCTCGGCAAGAACGGCGGAGGCTCGGGATGGGGCGCGCAGAGACGCGATTGGCTGAACTCGGGCTGGCGCTGCCGCCGCCCTGGGCGCCGCGAGGGGCCTTCGCGCCGTTCCGCCGCGACGGCCGCACGGTCTACCTCTCAGGCCAGATCTGCGAGTGGGAGGGCGCGGTGACGCTCCAGGGTCCGGTAGACGAGAACGGGATCGACGCGGCGCGCGAGGCGGCCAAGGTTTGCGCGCTGAACCTGCTGCACTGCCTCAAGCTGGCCTGCGAGGGAGACCTCGACCGGGTCGCCGCCGTGATGCGGCTCGGCGGCTTCGTGAACTGCGTGCCCGGCTTTCCGTGGAGCCCGAAAGTGATCGACGGCGCCACGGCGGTGTTTCGCGACGTCTTCGGCGAGGATGGCGTGCACGCCCGCACGGCCGTTGGCGTCGTCGGCCTGCCGGGCAACGCGGCGGTCGAGGTGGATGCGGTAGTGACGCTGAAACCGACCTGACGCAGGGGGCCGACGCGGCGGGCGCTCAGGAGGCGTCTGGCGGCGTCGGCTTCGGCAACTGCGGCGCCAGCGTCTCCAGGTGCGCGGCGAACGCGAGCAGGCGCGCGTCGTCCCCCGGCCGCGCCGCCAGCATCACCGACAGGGGCCGGCCCGTCGCGTCCGCTCCCCAGGGCAGGCAGACGAGAGGGCCGCCGAACACCGTCCATGGCGTCAGGAGGTGCTGGTAGCCGGTCCCTCCCTCGCGATCCGAGGCGGGGCCGGGGGTCGGCGGGGCCAGCAGGAAGTCCATGCCGGCCGTCCCGTCCCAGAAACGTGCGCGCGCGTCGGCTAGCCGCCCGAGCGCGGCGTCGCGCGCGTCGGCCGAGATCGCCTCGCCTTCCCGCAGGGCCGCGCGGAACCTCGGGCCAAGCTTCCGCTCGGCCGTCGCCAGCAGACGCCCATGCCGCTTCGCCGCCTCGTGCAGCATCGCGACGCGATGGTCTGCGACGACGCGGCCGAGATCGACCGTCGAGGGCGCGTCGCGGAATGCGGCGCCGGCCTGCTCAAGCGCCGTCTCCGCCTGCTCCAGCGCAGCGACCGTCGACGCCTCCATCGGCGCGGCCGGATCGACGGCGGCGCGCAAGACGCTTGCGGCGGCGATGTCCATGGCTGCGGTCGGCGCGCCGACGCAGGCGCCGAAGGCCTTTGCGACGAGCGCCACGTCCCGCGCAATGAAGCCCAGCGTGTCGAAGGAGGGCGCCAGCGGCGTCATCCCTTTCGTGGGCAGGGCGCCGAGGCTCGGCTTGAAGGCGACGGCGCCGCAATAGGCCGCCGGCCGGCACAGCGATCCCGCAGTCTGCGTGCCGATGGCGAGATCGAGCAGGCCGGCCCCCACCGCCGCGCCCGAGCCGCTGCTCGACCCGCCCGGCGTGAGTTCCGCGCCGAACGGGTTCCGGGTGGGCGCGGGATCGGTGAAGGCGAACGCGGTCGAGGCCGTCTTGGCGACGATCGCGGCGCCCGCCGCCCGGAGCGCCGCAACCACCGTCGCGTCTCGCGGCGCCGGCCCCGCCTCGGCGCAGGCCGCGCTGCCGTTGCGCGTCGCAAGGCCCGCCACGTCGACGACGTCCTTCACGCCGACGGCCAGGCCTGCCAGCGGGCCGGCGGCGGCGTCCAGCCGCCCGACCGCGGCGGCGTCGACGGCGACGATCGCCCCTAGCCATGGCTCCCATGCGGCGTGCGAGCTGCGCCAGCGGGCGGCGCGAGGTCCGTCCGTCATCGTCGTCTGCGCCTCCCTCGTTCCGGCGCGGCGCACGAAAACTGTGGCGCGACGCGTCGCCTGTGCCATTCTAAGTAAATGAACACTTACTTGTGGACCGATTCGAAAAGCGGCGTCAACCAGCATATGCACATGAGATGTGCAAAATATGATCTGATATGCCTATACAGACGGCATATCATCGACAGGGGGACTTGAGCGATGATCCGATACGCCTTCCAGCCGATCCGCACGATCGCGCGCGCAGCCGCTGCGGCGGGCCTCGCCGTCGCCTTGGCGGGCCCGGCCGCCGCCGCCGATCTGCGCCTGCTCTCGAGCTTCAACAGCACGCAGAAGCCGACCTACGCCGTGCTCGAGCGGTATCTGGCGAACGTCGCGAAGATCGGCGGCGATGCGATCAGGATCACGGTGTCCGGGCCGGAGGCGGTGCCGATCTTCGAGCAGCTTCAGCCCGTCTCCATCGGCGCCTTCGACATGCTCTACACCCATCCGGTGTTTCACGCCGGCGACGGCGGGCTGGCCCTGACCGTGGACGCGATCGACGTGGACCCCGTCGCACGGCGGGGGAGCGGCGTCTGGGATGCTGTCGACCAGTTCTATCAGGAGCGCCATAACCTGAAGCTGGTCGCGATGATGTCGGTCAGCATGGAGGGCTACCACCTCTTCACCAAGGAGCCGCTGAGCGAGAACGGCGACCTCGCCGGGCGCAAGATCCGCGGCACGCCGACTTATTTCGGCCCCATCGCCGCGCTCGGCGCCGAGCCGGTCGTGCTTCCCGGCTCGGAGATCTACTCCGCGCTTCAGACGGGCATCGTCGAGGGCGCCGGCTGGCCCGCCGCCGGCATGGTGAGCATGAAGCACTACGAGGTGGCGAGCTGGCGCCTGCGCCCGACCTTCGGCGCCGCCACGCAGCCGGTGTTCGTGAACCTCGACGCCTGGAGCGCGATGACCGAGGAAGAGCAGGCGATCCTGCTGGAGGCCGGCTACATCACCGAGCTCGAGATGCCCTGGGTCGGCAACGCCATCCAGGCGGAGGAGGACGCCGCGCTTGAGGAACTCGGCGTCGGCGTGCAGCGCCTGTCCCCCGAGATGGCGGCGAAGGTCCAGACCGCCTTCGTCGAAAGCATCTGGGCGCTGGGCGTGGATTGCTGCGGCGACGCCGCGGTCTCGCTGCGCGAAACGGCCCTCAAAGCCGGCCTCACCGAATAGCGCGGGAGCATCCGATGACCCTCAGAGCCCCGTCAGCGATCGAGGGTCGCACGCCCGGTCGAACCCTCGGCCGGGCGCTCGCCGGCGCCCATGACCGACTGACCGAAGCGGGCCTTCGGCTTGCGATGGCCGGGCTGGCGGCCATCGTCGCCGCCTATGTCTTCGAGGTTGTCTCCCGCTACGCCTTCGACGCGCCGACGCGCTGGTCGGCGGACCTGGTCTCCTACCTGCTGCTGTTTGCGACCTTCATGGCGATGCCGGCGGTCACGCGGGACGGCGGCCATGTCGCCGTGACGGTGCTGGCCGAGAGGCTGCCCGACGGCGGTCGCCGGGGCCTTGAGCGCGTCATCGCCGCCGCGGCGGCGGCGATCTGCCTGGCGCTCGCCCTGCTGTCCGCGGACGAGACGGCGCGCCAGTTCCAGCGCGGCGTGCGCATGATGGCGGCTTGGCCGGTTCCCAAAGGCTGGGTCTCGGTCTGGATCGTCTACGGCTTCGCCAGTTCGGCGCTTCATTTCGCGCGCCTCGCCCTGCATCCGCCCGTCGCCGGCGGGCGGCCGCCTGAGGATTGACCCGTTGGACCCGCTGATGCTGACGGCCCTTGCGGCCGGGTTGCTGGTTGCGCTGTTCCTGCTCGGCGCGCCGGTGTTCATCGCCTTTCTCGCCGTCAACGGCGCCGGCGTCGCTCTGCTGCTGGGCGAGCGCGGCTTCGGCCTCGTGGTGAACTCCCTGTTCACGACGGCGACGACCGGCGCGCTGACCGCCATCGCGCTGTTCGTGCTCATGGGCGAGATCCTGTTCCGCTCCGGAGCGACGGAGGTGCTGTTCAGGGCCGTGGACCGCCTGATCGGTCGGCTCCCGGGCCGGCAGTTCGTGCTGGCCGGCGCCCTGTCGGCGGTCTTCGGCGCGCTCTCCGGCTCCAACATGGCCGTCTCGGCGATGATGGCGCGAACGATCTGGCCCGGAATGCGCAGCCGCGGCTACGATCCCCGCCTGTCCATCGGCATGATCCTCGGAGGGGCGAGCCTCGCGCCGGTGATCCCGCCCAGCGTGCTGGTGATCATCATCGCGACGCTGGCCAACGTGTCGGTCGCCGGCCTGCTCATCGCAGGCGTCCTGCCGGGGCTCATGCTGGCGGCCATGTTCATCGCCTACACGCTGCTGCGGGTGCGGCTCGACCCGTCGCTGGCGCCGGAGGACGAGGCGGGGCCGCCACAGGGCTCCGCCTGGCGCGCGCTGCTTGCCTGCGCGCCGTTCCTGCTCATCGTCGTCTCGGTGATGGGGCTGATCCTCTTCGGCGTCGCGACGCCTTCCGAGAGCGCGGCCACCGGCGTCGTGGGCGCGATGGCGACCGCGGCGATGTTCGGTCGTCTGCGGCTGGCCATGCTTCTGGAGGCGTTGCGCGGCGCGACGCTCATCACCGCGATGATCCTCGTGATCATGGCGTCCTCGACACTGTTCAGCCAACTGCTCGCCATCAGCGGCGCGACCGGGGCCCTGACCCGCGGCGTGGCCGCGCTGGGGCTGGACCCGGCGCTGATGCTGCTGGCGATGATGGCGCTGGTCTTCGCGTTCTGCATGTTCGTGGATCAGGTGGCGGTGATGCTGGTGGTGATCCCGATCTACATGCCGATCGTCGCCACGCTGGAGTTCGACCCGCTGTGGTTCTGGCTGCTGATGCTGCTGAACGTCACGGTCGGCGGGATCACGCCGCCCTTCGGCTACGCGATGTTCGCGTTCAGGGGCGCCGCGCCGGACGTGGCGATGGACGACCTCTACCGCGCCGCCTGGCCCTTCGTCGGCCTGTTTCTCATCGGGATGGCGATCGTCGGCGGCGTCCCGGAACTCGCGACCTGGCTGCCGTCTCTGCTCTGAAGCCCACTCGACGCCGGCGGCCTTCCCGAGAAGGCGGCATCTCGCGCAATGAGCGCCGGGCCGCTCGCTATCACTTCCGGCGCCGGCAGATGATCGGCGTCGCACAGCACATGGGGCGCCGCCCTGCGCCCGCAGCACTGGGAACTTCCCCACTTCCAGCGCCGCGGCAATCCATGGCATCTCTGAAAGGGTAGGGCACAAAGGTCGAACATGACGCAAGGCGCCGACCCGTCTGTTGATATCCCGGCAACCGGTAGTCGATGGCTGCTCCTCGCAGGCGTCTGGCTGATTTACTTCTGCTTTGGCGTCACCGCCGCCTCGATGGCGCCGCTCGTAGGTCCAATCAGCGAAGAGCTGGGCATGAGCGACGCCATGATGGGCGGAGTCCTCGGGGCGTGGCCGCTTGTCTACATTGCGGCTGCTGTCCCCGGCGGCATCCTGCTCGATCGTATCGGCGCACGCCCGATGCTGTTTATCGCCGCGCTCATCATGGCGTGCTCCGGCCTCGCGCGAAGTCTCGCCGTCACGCCGACGCAGCTGTTTCTGGCGGTCGGGCTGTTTGGCGTAGGCGGACCGCTGATCTCAATCGGTGCGCCCAAGGTCATAGCGCGCCTGTTCGAGGGCGCCGACCGCGGGCTGGCGATGGGGATTTACATCACTGGTCCTTATCTGGGCGGAATCCTCGCCCTCGCCCTGACCAACAGCGTGGCGATGCCGCTGGCGGCAGGCGATTGGCGCGGCGTGATGGCGACCAACGCGGCCCTGGTGGCGGCAAGTGGCGCGGTTTGGTTGATGATCGCCTATGCCCCCATTGCACGCTGGCCAAAAGGCGACGGCGATGGCGGCAAGAAGTTCAAGCTGAGCGCGTTTATCCAGATCGCTCGCGTGACGGAAGTGCAGCTGATCCTCGCCATGAGCATCGGGATTTTCTTCATCAATCACGCGCTGAACAACTGGCTCCCGCAGATCCTGAAAGAACACGATTTTTCCGCTGTGGAAGCCGGTTACTGGTCAGCCATTCCCTCGGCCCTCGGGATCGTCGGCGCGCTGGTGGTGCCCCGGCTGGCGACGCCCAGGCGACGGCTGACGATCATGACGATGCTCTTCGCGGCCTCGCTGACCGCCAGCCTGTGCCTGCAGTTCGCGAGCCCGTACGTGCTGCTGCCCGGACTTCTCGCGCAAGGCGTCGCGCGCGGCTCGATGATGACGATTGCGATCCTGTTGCTGATGGAGACGCCAAAAGTTCCTAAAGAGCAGCTGGGCCTTGCTGGCGGGCTCTTCTTCACGGCGGCTGAAATTGGCGGCGTGCTCGGCCCGGTCACGTTTGGCGTATTGTCAACGATGAGTGGCGGCTTCGCGCTGCCGCTGGCGTCGATGACACTGGTCTGTTGCGCCTTGTTCGCAATCACTGCGCGGTTGAGCAAGGCATGAGGATGCCGTCGGACTTCGGAGCGACGCCGACTGCCGAGCGGCCCGAAGAGCGTCAGTCATTTGCTGCGGCTGGGCGAAGAGGTTGCCGTAGCCGGCTGCCGCAGCCTTGGTCCCGGTTCGCCGCAAACTGACCTGGCCTCGCGCTCCCGGACTGGAAGCTTTCTGACGATGCGGCCATTGGGCGGGTCCTGTCGATCCCGGCCCTGTTGTGGCGTGCGGCGGCCGATGCTCGGGCGCCGACGCCGGCGGGCGCAGAAGATTGCGATGCGTTCGTAGAGTGCGGCCTTGGCCTCGCGGCGAGAGACGCGCGTGATCCGGTGGACCAACTCGGTCTTCAGCGATCAGAAGAAGCTCTCAGTCCGCGGGTAGTCGAGACAGTTCCGCTCGCCGCTCATGGAGGCGCGCGCGCCAAGCGTCCGTAGCGGCTTGCGGTGGTCGCCGCAGGCGTATCGGACGCCGCGGTCGGAGCTGCGGATCAGGCCCGGGGCCGGGCAGCGGTTCCGCAGCGCCATGCGCATGGCGTCGATCGCGGGGCCGCCCTTGAGCCGGCCGGACATCGCCACGGCGCGAAAAGAGCCGAGGCCTTGCGCATCGCCTCCGCTTCTTCCTTCGGACGGCGGTTCTCGCGCCGCCGCTCGGCCAGTTCCGCCGCCTCGGCCTTCGGGCGCCGGACGGCGTCGGCCGAGGCCGCCGCCTCCAAGTCAAGCCTCCGGTCCTTCAGTTGCGAGGGCGCAATCCCCAGCCCCTCCGCCACGCCGGCCTGCGCCGCGCCAGGCATCGCAAGGCTCGCCGCCGCCTGCTCCCTTTGAGTCCGCCGCAAAACGACGCCGCGGTCCCTTGCCCATCATCGATCCTCCAGCCTGAGGGCGCCTTGCCGCCCAAATCGGGATCACGGGGCAGGGTCAAACCGCCCCGCCGACCGATACTGCGGCCGCGAGGAGGTGTGCGTCACTGATCGCGGCTCTGCAAAACCGCATTCATTCGAGCTACTTCTCTCGTGACGCCGTAGAAATGGGATGACCATGGCCTTGACCGCCATCTGCCCGATGCTCCGCGCCACGGCGCACAGCCCGCAGAGCGCCTCGGCGCGGCGTCGAGGTCGCGGCGCGCGGCGAGGCCCGCACCGTCCACGAAGCGAACCGTGCACGCGTAGCCGACAAGCCGGGGCGGCGACCCCCAATGGAATAGCCCCGCCTCGGGGCGAAGCCATGGCGTCGGCCTTGGCTGACTTCAGGAGGGGAGCGGCTTGCTGAAGCTTCAGTCCGGACAGATCGATGTGCTCGCAGGGCGGCGGCGCGAGAGCTTCATCGCCGCCATGGTTGAACTGCTGACGCGGAAGTACCCTGAGGAAGCCGCTAGGGTCGGCGAGGGCGCTCTGCGCGCTTTTGTCCAACGCGCTCACGCCGACGCGCTGACCCATGGCTTCGCCACCGAACAGCAGATCAGACTTTATCTGACCCTCGCCACAGTATTCGGCCAGGACTTCGCAACGCGCGCCGACACCGCATGGGCCGGAGAAATCCTCGGAGACCGACGGCTCAGCCCCGATGAGAAGCTCGCGCGCATTCTGGACATCGCCGCCTTCGAGCGGCGACCGGTGCGATGACGCGCGTCGCGACGCAGCCTCTCGACAGCGCGGCCTGCGCAAAGGCGGATGACGCATTCTACGCAGCGCATCCGGAATTCGTTCGGGAGGACGGCAGCCGCATTCCCCTCTCGGCGACAGACCCGTCGCAGGCCGACCTTCGCGCAGAGTGGCTCGACCTCTACGAAGCGTCCGGCGGCGAGGTGGAGACCCTCGGCGACAAGACGAAGCCCGACGATCCGGTCCAGCCCTGTCCGCTGGTGTCCCATGTGGTGGAACTGGTTACCGACGACGGCCACAGCATTCCGCATGCGGCGTTTCGCATGGAGTTGATCGACGGGACGGTTGTCACCGGCGCGCTCGACGAGACCGGCTGCGCGATCGTCGAGGGGCTCCCACCTGACACGCCGTTCTACCTGTCGTTTCCCGACGACGCCGACGTGCGCGCCAAGGCCTTCGCCGCGCGGATGAAGCAGGGGCTCGACGAGGCGGCGCGCGACACCGTCATGGGCGTGCTCGCGCTGCCGGACGCGGAGGTGCGCCGGGTAGACGCGGTCTTCCGCAGCTATCATGGCGCGGCGATAGCCGAGCGGTGCCGCGTGGTTTTCGCCGGCGACGATCACCTGCCGCTGATTGAGCATCTGTTGGCCCACGCCAGGCTCGTCGGCGGTATCGAGCTGCTCGAAGCGGGGGCGGGCTGAGCTTGGCCGGGCATTTCGACATCAGGCTCATCCCGGACGTCGATGTCCGCGTCGTGGGCGATCGGCAAAGCTTTGAGTTGAAGCCCAAGCACGCGCACGCGACGCAGGGGCTCGAACATGTCAGCTGGTGGTGCGTCAACGAGTCGGGCTCGAAGACCGGCGGTCCGAACGGCTCCGGCTCCACGCCCTGGCGCGACGCCGAGTGGACGACGCCCGGCTTTCACTGGGTGATCGCAGAGATCACGCGCGGCGGCGTAAAGAGCCAGGCGCAGACCCTCGTCGTCGTCAAGCCGCAGGGGACGCCGAGACCGACGACCCTCGGGGAAGCGTTCGAGAATCTCGCCGAGGAGATGCTTTCGCATCTTCGCATCACCGCCGATCCGCCGCTCACGACGGTCGTCCCGGAACAGCGCATGACGTTCCGGATCGAAAGCACTCATCCCGATTTCGGGTTCAGACCGGACGATGACGACAAAAGCCCCGGCGTGCGGTGGTTCTGCGTCAACGACCCCAGTCCCGAGGGTCTCGAGGAGCGCCCGTGGCATGCGACGTCCATCGTGGAGGGGCCGAAGGACACGGCTGTCTGGAAAGGCGCCTCATGGGGCTTCACCGGTCGTCACCGAATAGTCGCGGTATTTGTCGACGGACGTCGGCGCATCGACCTCAGCTACAACCTGCACTGCACCACGATGGAGGCGGCGGCGGGCCACCCCCCGGCTTTCACGCGCGAGCACACGACGCCTGAGGCGGTCCAGCGCAACCTTCTCGCCTACCTTCGGGCCGTCCGCGAAATCGAGGCGAAGCAGGGCCCGCCCCCGGACAAGGCCGACGCCTACGAGGCGCGGATGCAGGCAAAGCAGAAGTACCACGACGCGCTCAGGGATCTGATGAACGGAACACGCGGCAGCGAGCGGTTCCCGATCCGGGCCCAGCACTTCTCGCCCCACAACGCAACGCCCGGCGGCGCGACGTCGTCATGGCTCGAACTCAACGTCTTTCTCAGCGAGTACGAACCCGGCTGCTGGGCGCTGGTGGACTGGACAAATCCGCTCAACCCCGTGACCTGTGGTCAGTATGACGGCCTTCCCGGCTTTCGCCATGCGCGCCCTCAGGAAGCGTTGAACGCCTTCGACTGGCACAACAGCTATCCGGAAGGCGTCCTGCGCTACGAATGGGACTCGAACGGCGCCGGCGCCCCGGTCCGTCCCGAACCGGGGACGAAGTTCGCACGCGGCGCGACGGTGCGTCAGGGGAACTTCGAGACTGACGGGTCGAGCGCGATAGACCATGTCGCCTCGGTCTTCAACGCGATCGCCTTCGGCGCCGCAGTCGTCGCGGGCGTCGTGACGCTCGTCGCGCCGGTGCCGGGTTCGCGCGTCGTCTCGGCCCTGATATGGACGTCGCTGGCCGCTGGCACCGCCTCGGCCACCCTAACCTTCGCGCAACGCCGCGAGAGCGGCGAGGCGCTCGGCAAGGACGATGCGATCGACGCGCTGACGGTGGCCGCCAACCTCCTCGGAGCCGGGGCCATGGTCCGAACCGCCGCCGCGGCGTCTGCGATGAAGCAGGGTGCGGTCGTGACGTCGCGCTCGCTCGCGATCACGCGCGGCGTGATCTACGCGAGCTTCGCGCCCGACGCGATCAACGGCTTCATCATCGCCGAGGACGCCTGGAGAACGATCGAGTCGATCAAGGCCGACCCGACGCTCGCGCCGGACGAGCGGTTCCAGAAGGTGGTGGCCGTACTGACCGGCGTGACGACCTCGACCGTGCTTCTCGTCGTCAATCTCAGGATGACGAGGGCCGAAGCGGCGGGCATGTCAGCGCAGAACAAGCACATGCCGCCCTCCGCAACTCCCGCCGAGATCAAGCAGAAACTGGAGAATCCCAAAGAGGTCGTCGAACTCGACGAGGCGACGCCGAGCAGGGCGGAGAGCACGACCAGCAAATCCCGAACAACCGCCACCGCCAAGACCACCCCGAGCCGCGTCGAACTGGCGACCGCCCTTGGCGCCTTGCGCCGCGCCGAACGGGAGCAGGTGGCGAAATACGCAAGGATGTCGGCTAACCAGCTGAAGAAGCTGCGGCCGGCGCATGCGACCGTGGTCGACACGCGCAATCTCGACGCCGACGGCGCCCCGCGCATCTTCAACGGCGTCAACAAGAAGGCGGCCTTCGATCCGTCGGGGCTGCATCCTACGATGGCGGCCCGGCGGGACGCCTATCTGGCCGACCAGAAGGCGATGGCCGGCCGCCGCACGTCGCCCGACGACGGCGATCCCGGACACCACGCCGAAGTGCAGGCGGTCAGCGACGCGCTCTGGGCGCGCCGGACCGCCGGTCTGCCCGACGGCGAGGACGCGATCGACGAACTCCTGGTCTCGGTCGTCCTCATCGATCCGAAGAAGGCCAGGCTTGGCGAGCCCTTCGGATGCTGCAACGATTGCCAGCGCCTGCTCACGCGCCGGGGCGGGCCAAACAGCGTGACGTTCCCGCCCGAGCAGGCCGAAGTGAACGCCCTGCCGGAAGGAAAGAGGATGAAGCCATGACCCGTCGCGTGGTTCCGCTCCAACGGACCGAAACCGACAGCTCGGGTGAGATCGACCTGGTCGACGGCGAACCGTTCACCGGACTGGTCATCGATGTCGACAAGAACGGCGAGTTGAACTCGATCTCCGAGAGCGAGAACGGCGTACCGCATGGCTATTCGATTGATCTCGCGAATGGTCGCCCGGTCGCGGTCGACGAGTTTTTCCATGGAACCGAGCACGGGCTGTTTGCAGAGTGGCGGGGCGGCGCGCTGGCTTTCGTCGCGCGCGTCCAGATCAGGACCGAGGACCAGCGTCAGAGCTTCGTCGACGGCCGGCCAGGCCCGCTGGTGATCGACGAAGAGGGCGCGGCCACCGTGACCCGGCTGCGCCGGCTCAATCCGCGGCTGCCGCCGATCGAACTCTCGGCGCCGGAACTCCTTGCGCGATTCCAGGCCGCGGCGCCGGGCCTGATCGCGGAAGCCAGGCGCGGCCTTGGACTGGAGTGACCGCTGCGCGCGCGCGGAGCGATGGATGCGCGCCGCCGCCGTGCGTGACGAGGCGCGGCTCGCCCGCTTTCAGGCCGGCTGCGCTGGTCTGGTGGTGCTGGAGCGGCGCGCAGCAGGGCGCGCCCACTGGATCGCGGGGGTCGACGCGCTCTCGCGCGACGGCGTCTGCGTCGGCGTGGTGACGCTCCATCGCGCCGGGGCGGCGGAGCCCGAAGAGATCGCAATCGCGCGCCGGCCCGCGACGGCGTCCTATCGCTACGGCTTTCTCGCCTTCAGCGAACTGGAGGCGATCTTCGCTGCGGCGGCGCTGCTGTCTCGGCCGCCGGATCTGGCCTTCTACGACGGCAACGGGGTCTTGCATCCGAGGGGGTTTGGGGCGGCCTCGCAGTTCGGGCTGCTTCTCGGAGCCCCGACGATCGGTGTGTCGAAGAACGTGCGCGCGGCGACGATGCGCGCCATGCCGCGGGGGCATGTCGAGATCATCGCGCCGCGACGTGGCGCGTTTCTCACCACCAGCGACGGCGTGAAGCCGATCGTCGTCTCGCCGGGGCATCTCATCGACTTGGAGGGCGCTATTGAGGCGACGCTTGCGTTCTCGCGCCATCGGGTTCCCGAGCCGATCAGGACGGCCGATCGCGCCACGCGATCAGCGCAGGAAGCGGCAGGCCCGATGGCCCGATCAGGTCCGGATCGGCTCGGCCCTACATCCGCTTGACCGTCTGCGCCGCCATCTCCCGCTTCCGGCCTGTCGCCGGGCGTAGAACCAGAGGCGGAACCGCAAAGTTCCCCGCTTCCAGCGCCGCGTCACTCCGTGGCGTCTTCAAGAGCGCAGGACGTCGAGGTCGACCATGACGCGAAGCGCCGATCCGTCTCTGGACGTTTCGGCGGCCGGCGGTTGGTTCTCGCGGGCGTCTGGCTGATCTACTCTTGCTTTGGCCTCACACCCGCCTCGATGGCGCCGCTGGTGAGACCAATCTGTGAGCGCCGAACGCAATCTCCCCGGTTGCGGAGGACGTCATGGCGTTTGGAAAGCCCATCATGCGTCTCCCCGGCGGCGCACTCGGCCACGACCTGGCGCTTCAGGTCCATCCGCCGCAAGCGGCCTGCGGTGGCGTCTCGGCATCGGCCTTCTCCCTCGGAGAGGCCCGGCACGGTCCCATCATACGCGGCAATCTGTCCAGCCGACGGGGCGCACTCCAGCCCGCGTCGTGATTTGCTCAACGGAGTCCGCCCCCCTCCGAACGGGCAGCCGTTCCCGCCGCTCGCGTTCTTCAGCGGCCTGTTAACCAACGGCCGCTAACCCTCGGGCCAGAGACACAGGGTTAATGGGGCGGAGATGGCGGGGAAGCTGGCGAGCATCGCGATCGCATCCGTCTGCATCCTCGCCTGCGCGCAGGGCGCTTCGGGGCAGATCGATGCGCGCGACCTCGCCGAACTGCCTCTGGAGGACCTGCTCGTCCTCGAAGTGACGTCGGTCGGCAAGAAGCGTCAGAGCGCGGCCGATGCGCCGGCCGCCGTGTTCGTGATCACGCAGGAGGACATCCGGCGCGCCGGCGTGACGCGGATCGTCGACGCGCTGCGGATGGCGCCGGGCCTGCAGATCGGCGAGATGGACGGCAACGCCTCGGTCGTGACGGCCCGCGGCTTCGGCGAGCGCACCTCCAACAAGCTTCTCGTCCTCATCGACGGGCGGCAGATCTACCGCTCGATCCTCGGCGGCGTGTTCTGGGACCAGATGACCACCCCGGTGCAGGACATCGAGCGCATCGAGGTCGTTCGCGGGCCCGGCGCGACGCTGTGGGGCGCCAACGCCGTCAACGGCGTCATCAACATCATCACGAAGCACGCGATCGACACGCAGGGCGGCCGGATCTCCGCGACGGCCGGCACCCGCGAAGTCGCAGACGGCTACGCGCGCTACGGCGGGCTCTTCGGAGACGCGGGAGCGTGGCGCGTGTTCGGCCGGGCCGGGGCGCGAGACCGCGGCGTCGACGTCGATGGCGACCGGCTCCACAGCGACACGCTGTTCGGCGTCGCGGGCTTCAGGGCCGACTATGAGCCGAGCGCGCAGGAAGCCTTCACGCTGCAGGGGGAGGTCCAGCGCGGCCGATACAGCTCCGCGACGAGCGCGAGCGGCGCGCTGGACGTCTTCGGCGTCGGCGGCGACCTCACGGGCGCGCTGCCGCCTTTCCCCTTGCCGCCTGGGCTCTCCGGGACGCCGCGCCTCGTGCTCGCGCCCGGCCTCGACCCGTCGGTCGGCTTCGGCGACCTGAACTCGGAGGAAACGTATCTCGGCGCCAACCTCTCGCTGCGGTGGGAGCGCTCGGGCACCTCCCTCGGCGACTTCGGCGCGCAGGTGTATCTCGATCACCTCAGACGCTCCGAACTGGGGGTGGATTTCCAATCGACGCTCTTCGGCGTCGACGCGCAGAACGTCGTGCGACCCTTCGACCGGCACGAAGTCGTCTGGGGCGTGAACTATCTCGGCTCGGTCGACGAATCGCAGGGCGAGTTCCTGGCCTTCGACCCCACCGGAGCGACGCTGCAGACCGTGGCCGCCTTCATTCAGGACGAGATAGAGCTCCTCGACGACGAGCTGTTCTTCACCATCGGCGCGAAGCTTGAGAGCAACGGCTTCACGAAGCCCCAGCTGCAGCCGAGCGCGCGTCTTTTCTGGCGGCCCAGCCCGCGCCTCGCCCTGTGGAGCGCCGTCTCGCGCGCGACGCGGACCCCGGCCCGCTTCGAGGATGCGTTAGCCACGACGATCCCGATCGGCACGGTGGTCCTCGACACGCCGGGCGGCCCGCTGCCGCTGACCGAGTTGAACGCGGCCCTTCTCGGCAACCGCGATCTGGACTCCGAGGAGCTGATCGCTTTCGAGGTCGGGGGCCGCGTCAACGTCAGCCGATCGCTGTCCTTCGACGTCGCCACCTATCTGAACGTCTACGACAACCTCGTGACGCGGCCGGCGTTCGTCGAGGTCGGCCCCACGACCCTTTTCGGCACGACCTTCGCCAATGGCGGCGAAGCGGTCGCCTATGGCGTCGAGGTCTCGGCGGAATGGCGCGTGACCGACAACTGGCGGCTCTTTCCGGGTTTCAGCTTCCAGGAAATCGACGCCCGATCGAAGAGCGGCGCGGCGGGCGACGTCGCGATCTTCGAGGACCTGACGCCGCGCTTCCAGTTTTCGCTGCGCTCGCAGCACGATCTCTCGGACGACCTTGAGCTCGACTTCTGGCTCTATGGTCAGGACGGAACCGCAAACGGGCCGACGCCCGAGTTCATCGATCTCGACGTTCGACTCGGCTACCGCCTCACGGAGACGGTCGAGCTCGCGGTGACCGGGCGCAACCTGCTGCACGAGAACCGTCTCGATTTCCGCCAGAGCGTCTACCCGTCGCCCCCGACCCAAGTCGGACGCAGCGTCTTCGCGACGCTAGACGTCCGTTTCTGATGGAGGGGAGCATGCGAAGGTTTGCGGCTCTTCTCGCGGCGGTCGCCGCCTGCGCGGGTCCGGCGCTTGCGCAGACCGCCGCGCCGGCGGCGGTGAAGGCGGCGTTCATCTACAACTTCGCCCGCTTCACGACATGGCCCGAAGAGGCCTTCGACGGGCCTGACGCGCCTCTCGTCGTCTGCGCGGCGGCCGACGGCCCGCTGACGCCCGAACTGCGCGACCTTGACGGCAAGGCCGTCGGCGCCCGCGTTCTGCGCGTGAGCACCGCAGCCGACGTGCGCTGCCATGTCCGCGTTCATGGCGACCCGGCGGACCTCGTGCAGGAGGTCGGCGTGCTGACGGTCGGCGACGCCTCGGGCTTCACGGACCGCGGCGGCGCGATCGCGCTTCTTCAGGTCGGCCGCCAGATACGCTTCCAGGTCAACATATCCGCAGTCGACCAGGCCGGCCTCTCGGTGAGCTCCAAGCTGCTGCGCCTCGCGCTGGAAGTCACCCGATGAACGGGCGGGCGCGCTGGGTGGATCGCCTGACCATCGGACAGAAGATCGTGCTCGTCGGGCTGATCGCCAGCACCGCGGCGCTGACGCTGATCAGTTCATGGATCATCGGGGCGGAATACGTCACCTACCAGCCGCGGCTCGAACGCGAGACCCAGCGCCTCGCCGAAGTGATGGCGGCGAACGTCTCGGCCGCCGTGCTGTTCGGCGACGAGGTCACCGTCGCCGAGAACCTTGCCGTCTTGGAGCGCCTGCCGGAGGTCCGCGCCGCCAGCGTGGTGGACGCGAACGGCCGTCTGCTCAGCGCCTACGTGGACGACGACCGGCTGCGCATCCTGCCGAACGGCGCCATTGCGGAGATGGACGGCGGCTTCGTGATAGACGCGCCGATCATCGTCGATCCCGACGTGATCGGGCGCATCTTCCTGTTCGTCTCCACCGACGAGCTGTCGGCGGTGATCCTGCGCTACGTGCAGGTTCTGCTGGTCGTCTTCGTATGCTGCATCGCCGTCGCATACTACGTCGCCCTGCGGCTCAAGCCCGCGGCGCTCAAGCCGATCTCGCAGCTGGCGCAGGCGATGGCCGAGATCCGTGCGCAGCGAAACTACGCCGCCCGGGTCGAGCGGTTCACGAAGGACGAGTTCGGCGCCCTGATCGACGGCTTCAACGCGATGCTCGGCGAAATCGAGCGCCACGAACGCAGCCTCTCCAGAGCCGCGACGGAGATGGCGGCGGCCAAGGAGAGCGCCGAGACCGCCAACGAGACCAAGACCAAGTTCATCGCCAACATGAGCCACGAACTGCGGACGCCGCTCAACGCCATCATCGGATACGCCGAGATCGTCGTGGAGGACATAGAGGACGCCGCAGCCCCGGGCGCGGAGGATCAGGTCGCCGACATGCGCCGCATCCTCTCCGCGGCCCATCATCTGCTCGGATTGATCAACGAGGTGCTCGACGTCGCGAAGATCGAGGCGGGCAAGCTTGAGCTCGTCTGGGCGGAGACCGACGTCACGGCGCTGGCGCATGAGTGCGTCGAGACGCTGCGCCCGCTCGCCGAACGCAACGGCGTCCTCCTCTCCGCCGAGATCGCTTCGGGCGTCGATCTCATGGTCACCGACGCCAAGCGGCTGCGCCAGTGCCTGCTGAACATGCTGAGCAACGCCTGCAAGTTCACGACCGAGGGGCGGATCAGCCTCCGTATCGGGCCTGTCGGGAACGGGGCGGGCGCGCGGCTCGAGTTCGCGGTCGAGGACACCGGATGCGGCATGACGCCGGAACAGCAGGCGCAGCTCTTCACCCCCTTCGTGCAGGTCGACAGTTCGGCGACCCGCAACCATGGCGGCACCGGCCTTGGCCTCGCAATCACCCGCAGCCTCGCGCGCCTCATGGGCGGCGAGGTTTCCGTAAGGAGCGAAGCGGGAGCGGGATCGACGTTCACGCTATCTGTACCGTGGCGTCGGATGATCGCGGCGAGTGATTCCGCCGCCGACGCAGGACGCATGCCTGAACCGACGCCGATGTTCGATGAGACGGAGACGCGCGCTGCGGCGGCGAACGGCCCGTGCATCCTCGTGATCGACGACGAGCCCGACGCCCGGGCGCTTGCGCGCCGATGGTTCGAGAAGCTCGGCTTCGACGTGTTCGTCGCGGCGAGCGGCGAGGCGGGCCTCGAACTTGCGGCGCGGCTCCGGCCGGACGTGACGCTGCTCGACGTCGCCCTGCCCGACATCGACGGCTTCGAGGTTCTCCGGCGGATGCGCGACGATCCCGCGACCGCGCCTACGCCCGTGGTGATGATCACCGTCGCCGACGAGAGACCGCGCGCGATCGCCGCCGGCGCCGCGGAGCTCGTCTCCAAGCCGATCGAGCGGGAGCTTCTGCTCGCGCTCGTGTCGGCCCATATGCCGCCGCGGACGCGCCGCGTGCTGGTCGTCTCGCAGCAAGGCGACGGCGGCGCCGTGGCGCGCGTCCTGCGCCGCGCCGGCCATGAGGTGCGGCTGTCGGCTGCGCTGGCCCACGATCTCGACGAATGGGCGGAGTTCATCGTGGTGGACGGCGCGGCGACGTCGCCGAGCCGCGTCGCGGCGCTCGCCGAAGCCCGGCGGAAGACGCGCGTCGTGATAGACTATCATCCCGACGCCGGGCTCCACCCGGACCGCGGCGACCCCGCTCTGGCGCGCGTCACCAGCCCTGGCGCACTCCTCATGCGTCTCGCCGAGCCGGTGGTCGCGCACGCATGAACGCCATGACCATCCTGATCGCCGAAGACAACGATGCGAACATCGACCTTCTCGATCGTCGGCTGCGCAAGCGCGGGTTCATGACCGTGCTCGCCCGCAACGGCGCCGAGGCCGTCGAGGCGGCGGGCGCGACCCCGGTGGACTTGGTCCTGATGGACCTTGAAATGCCGATCATGTCCGGCTTCGACGCGATAGCGGCCCTGCGCTCGGACGAGCGCCTGCGCGCCGTCCCGGTGATCGCCGTCACCGCGCACGCCACGCCCGCGATGCGGAGCGCCTGCGACGCCGCCGGTTTCGACGCTTTCGTCACCAAGCCGATCGATCTCGCCGCGCTGCTTCGCGAGATCGCCCGATGCGCCGAGGGAGCGGCGCCGTGAGCGTCGCGCACCCGCAACCCCTGATCCTCGTGGTGGACGACCGCGAGGAGAACCGGTCGCTGCTGCGGCGCCGGCTTCAGCGCAATGGCGCGCAGGTCGTCGAGGCCGCCGACGGCGCGTCCGCCCTCCGCGTCGTGGCCGAAGAACAACCCGATCTCGTGCTGCTGGATCACATGATGCCCGGAATGTCCGGGCTGGACGTCCTCAAGACGTTGCGGCTCGAACACGACCCCGCCGCGCTGCCGGTCATCATGGTGACGGCCTACAGCGAAGAGGAGACGATCGTCGCGTGCCTTGAGGCGGGCGCCAACGACTTCGTGGGCAAGCCGATCGCATTCCGCGTCCTGTCGGCGCGCATGACGACCCATCTCGCGCTGAAGGGCGCGATCGGCCGCCTCGCGGCCATGAACACCGAGCTGGAGGCGCGCGTCGAGGAGCGGACGGCCGCCCTGCGCCAGCAGAGCGCTCAGCTGATGGAGGCGCGCGATTGCGCCGAAGAGGCGAACAGGGCGAAGTCCCAGTTTCTGGCCAACATGAGCCATGAAATCCGAACGCCGCTCAACGGCGTGCTCGGCATGACGTCGGTGCTCGAAACGACGCGTCTCTCCGACGAGCAAAGACGAATGCTCGGCGCGATCCAGAGTTCGGGCGACCAGCTGCTCAGCGTCATCAACGACATCCTCGACGTCTCGAAAATCGAAGCGGGGCGCATGGAGATCGAGACGGCGACGTTCTCCGTCGGCGAGCTCGTCGACAAGCTGCAGTCGGTCCACGGATGCCGGGCGAGCGAGAAGGGTCTCAGGTTGAACGTCGAGACGACCGGCGTTGCCGACGCCTGGCTGCGCGGCGATCCGCACCGCATCCTCCAGATCCTCCACAACCTCGTCAGCAACGCCCTGAAGTTCACGGCCAGCGGCGCGGTGAGCGTGAGCATCGACGTGTCGCAGGACGGGCGCTTGACGCTTGAGGTCGCCGACACCGGGGCCGGCATGACGCGGCAGCAGGTGGAGCGCGTGTTCGACGTCTTCGTGCAGGCGGACAGCTCCATCAGCCGGCGCTACGGGGGCTCGGGCCTCGGGATGTCGATCGTGCGGCGCCTCGCCCAACTCATGGACGGTGACGTGGCCATCGACAGCGAGCCGGACGTCGGCACGGTGGTCCGGGTTTCGCTGCGTCTGGCGCTGAGCGCGCCGCGAGAGACCTGCGCGCAGGCGCCCGACGATGGGCTGACCCCCGCGGGCCTGCGGGTGCTCGCCGCGGACGACAACGAGATCAATCGCATGGTCATAGCCGCGATGCTGCAGGAGATATCGGTCGACGTCGTCGTGGCCGACAGCGGACGGGCCGCGGTCGCCGAGGCGCGGCGCTCGCGGTTCGACGCCATCCTGCTCGACATCTCGATGCCCGACGTGGACGGCGTGGCCGCGCTGAAGATGATCCGCGCAGACGAGGCGGCCCGCGGCGCGCCTTCCGTTCCCGCAATCGCGATCACGGCCAACGCGCTGACCCATCAGACCGACCTCTACATCGCCGAAGGGTTCGACCGCTGCGTGCCGAAGCCTTTCCGCTCCAGCGATCTCGCGGCGACGCTGGTTGACGTTGTGCGGCGACACGCGCCTGCGTGAGCGCATCGGGAACCTGTCCGAGGATGGGGGCCGAGCATGGCCTTGGGCGGTGTGAAAGCCAGGAACCGCAAGCGTCTCCGGACGCCTGACATCGGCTCTCTCAGCCGCAGCCCCCAGCTTCGGAAAGGTGCGCTTCCAGCTTGAATCCGCCTTCGAGCGGGCCGCGGGCTGGATCTCGCGTCGCGCGCCGCTGGCGGCGGGGTCGGGGGAGAGCGCCGCCGAGTGAGGCGCCGCGCCGGGCGCGGCCTACTCGGCGGGGCCGCGCCGCGGCGCCGGATCGGGATCGATGGTCCCAGGCCTGTCGGCCAGCCTCCGATGCAGCCAGGCCGCCCCGAGCATCACGATCAGGACGCGCGCGACATGATGCGCGGCGACGAAGGCGACGTCGGCGTGCACTGCCAGCGCCACGAGGCTCATCTCCGCAAGTCCGCCGGGCGAGTAGGCGAGGACGAGCGTGACGAGGCCGATGCCGGTGAGCCGCCCCATCGCCGCCGCGAAGGCGACCGTCACGGTCAGGAGGATCGCCGTCATACCGGCCGCGACCGCCAGCACGCGCAGGATCATGCGCGGCTCCGCGCCGATGAACCGGCACCCGAGCACGGCGCCCAGCACGACCTGCGCGCCCTGCACGATCTCGATGGGCGGCGCGAAGCCGCTCAGGCCCGTCGCATGAACCGCCGCCGAGACCAGCAGAGGGCCGAGCAGGTGGCGGGCCGGAAGCGCAAGCCTGCCGCCCAGCCAGACGCCGGCGAGGGCGCAGCCGGCGT
>CAYGUQ010000019.1:0-21814 GCA_964352995.1 uncultured Rhodobacterales bacterium | reverse complement strand
TTGACGGCTCCGGCGGTCAGGCCGGACACGATCTTGCGTTGGAAGATGAGAACGAGAACGATCAGCGGCACGGTGACGATCACTGAAGCCGCCATGATGTTGCCCCAGGGCAGCTCGTATTGCGACGCCCCGGTGATGAGCGCGATGGCCACCGGCACCGTGCGCATCTCGTTGGAGAGCGTGAAGGTCAGCGCGAACAGGAACTCGTTCCACGCCGCGATGAAGGCGAGCAGGCCGGTGGTGGCCAGCGCCGGCCCCATGATCGGCAGGAACACCTTGCGCACAACGATCAGCGGCGTGGCGCCGTCTACGTAAGCCGCCTCCTCCAGCTCCTTGGGCAGCTCGCGCATGAAGGTGGTCAGGACCCATACGGTGAAGGGCAGCGTCAGGATGAGGTTGGCGAGGATGAGCCCCGTGAGCGAGTTGTAGACGCCGAGCGCCCGGATCAGTTCGAACATCCCCGACAGCACCGCGACCTGCGGGAACATCGACACCGACAGCACCGTGAGCAGCAGCGCGCCGCGGCCGCGGAAGTGGACCCGGCCGAGCGCAAATGCCGCCGTGACGCCCAGCCCCAGCGACAGCACGACCACGACCACCGCGACGAAGACCGAGTTGAAGATGTTGCGCGCGAAGGGCTGCTCGCGGAACACCGCGGCGTAGTTGGTGAAGTCGAAAGCCGGCAGATAGGTGACGTCGAAGAGCTCCGACGGCGCCTTCATGCTGGAGACGATGGCGTAGTAGAACGGGAACACCGCGAAGATCGCGATCGCCGCCAGCAGGACGACGAAGCCCAGCTTGCTGGGGAGGCTCCAGTGGCTCATCGCGGGTCTCCCCCGAGCTTCACCTTGCCGATGGTGATGGTGGCCAGAGTCAGCGCCGCGATGATCAGGAACAGCATGGTCGAGGCCGCCGAGCCGTAGCCGACGTCCTGGAAGTCGACGAGCTGCTGCCGGGCGTAGACCGACATCGTCATCGTGTCCTGCGAGTTCGACGTCAGCACGTAGATCAGGTCGAAGATGCGCAATGAATCCAGCGCGCGGAAGATCACCGCCACCATAACGGCGGGATAGACGAGCGGCAGCGTGACCTTGAAGAACACCCGCACCGGGTGCACGCCGTCCACGCGCGCCGCCTCGTAGCAGTCGCTGGGCAGCATCTGCAGGCCGGCGAGGATCAGCAGCGCCATGAAGGGCGTCGTCTTCCAGACGTCCACGATGATCACGGCGAGCATCGCGGTGTCGGGGCTCGCCGTCCAGGCCACGGGCTCCGCGAGCAGGCCCACGCTCATGCCGAGGTCGTTCAGCATCCCGAACTGGTCGTGAAGCATCCAGCCCCACATCTTGGCGCTGACGATGGTGGGGATCGCCCAGGGGATGAGGATCGCGGCGCGCACCCAGCCGCGGCCGGGAAACTTCACGTTCAGCGCCAGCGCCACGATCATGCCGAGCACGGTTTCGAGGCTCACCGAAATGAAGGTGAAGTAGAGCGTGTTCCAGACCGCGGTCCACCAGTTGGGGTCGGACAGCAGGCCGCCCCATTCGCTGTTGTAGAAGTTCTCGAGGCCCACGAACTCGTAGGCGCCGATGTCCGACAGGCTGGCGTTCGTGAAGCTGAACCAGATGGTGCGGATCAGCGGCCAGCCGGCCACGAGAAACAGCACGACCACCATGGGCGCCAGAAACAGCAGCGCAGAGCGCACCTTCGCGCGAGAAAGCTCGCTGCCTTCGCTGGCCGGTCGCGCCCCGTCGGGCGCGGCGGCGTGCGGGTCCACGGCTTCGGCCATCCTCGCGTCTCCCCCCAGGAGGCGCCCCGGGCGATCTTGCGTCGCCGGGGCCGTCTTCAGCCGCGGCGCGTCACCAGCCCCGGCGCTTGATCCCGTTCAGCTCGCCCTCCAGCGCCGAGAGCGCCGACTGCGCGTCGGAGCGGCCGCTCAACACGTTGTGGGCGGCGTTCCAGAAGGCGCTCGAGACGCGGTTGTACTTCTCGCCGGTCACGCGCGAGGGGCGCGCCACCGCATTCGTGAAAGTGTCGTAGAGGTCGCCGAAGAACGGGACGGCGCCAAGCACCTCCTCGTCCTGGTAGAGTTCGGCGATGGTCGGGTTGTAGGACGCCTTGATCGCGCGGCGCTTCTGCTCCTCGTAGGAGGTGAGGTACATCACGAGGTCGGCGGCGATCTCGGGGTTGGCCGAGTAGCGCGACACCGCGAGCTGCCAGCCGCCCAGCGTGCCGGTCTTCTGGCCCTCCTCGCCGCCCTTCGGCAGCGCCACGACGCCGACCTTGCCCTTGATCGGGCTGTCGTCGGAGTTGGCGAGCGACCAGGCGTAGGGCCAGTTGCGCATGAAGACGGCGTTGCCCGACTGGAAGACGCCCCGCGCCTCCTCCTCGGCGTAGTTCAGCACGCCCTCCGGCGTGATCTCGCCGACCCAGCTGCTCGCGAGCTCCAGCGCCTTTACCGCCTGCGGGTTGTTCACCGTGATGTCGCCGTTCTCGTCGACGATCGCGCCGCCGCGGTAGGCGTGCAGCCACTCCAGCGCGTCGCAGGTCAGGCCCTCGTAGGCGCGGCCCTGGAAGACGAAGCCCCAGATGTCGTCGTCGCCCGCGGCGCGCTCGGCGTCCATCACGGCCTTCGCCGTCTCGGTGAGGTCTTCCCAGGTCTCGGGGACGTCGCGGCCGTGCTTCTCCAGCAGGTCGCGGCGATAGTAGAGCACGCCCGCGTCGGTGTACCACGGCATCGCCTTGAGCTCGCCGTCGACGGTGTTGTTGGCGATGATCGCGGGGAAATGCGCGTCCTGCGCCCCGTCGGAGTACTGCGCCAGGTCGATGAAATGCGCGCCGAGGATGCCGGGCCAGATCACGTCGATCTGGAAGACGTCGATGTCCTGAGCGCCGGCTGCCAGAAGCTGCTGGTAGAGCGCCAGGCGCTCGGTCGTGGAGTTCGGCGTCGAGACAACCGTCACGCTGTGGCCGGTCTCGGCCTCCCACGCCCGCACCCCTTCCTCGCAGAGCGCAAGCTCGGCGCCGACGGCGCCGCAGGAAATCGACAGCTCCGCGGCCTCGGCGGCGAGGGGCGCGGCGGACGCGCCGGCGACGAATAGGGCCGCGGCGGCCGCGAACGATGCGGGCTTCATGGACATCTCCTCTCCCGGTCGGTCGCGCGCCTGCACTCGACAGGCGCGTCTTTCGTGTTCCTTAACAACCTACAGGGGCGCCAAAGAGGGTCAACCCCGAAGCAGTTGCGCCGGAACCCCCCTTCAGAGCCGGTCGCGCAGGGAGAACCACGTCATCGCGAGCGCCAGCAGCGCGGGCCGCAGCCGGTCGCCGCCGGGAAAGGGCGGGCAGGGGACGCGGGCCAGCACGTCCCAGCGGTCGAGCGCGCCGCGCACCGCCTCCGCCGCCACGGCGCCGCCCATCGTCGCCATGTGGACGCCGGCGCCGGACCATCCGCCGATCGCCAGCGTCCGCGGCCCCGCCCTGCGGAAGAGCGGCGCGCGCGCGGCGGTGATCGCCAGCGTGCCGCCCCAGGCGTGGTCGATCCTGACGTCGCGCAGCTGCGGGAAGACCTTCGCGAGCGGGCGCTTCACCAGCGCTGCGACGTCGTCGGGAAACCGCTGCGAATAGGTCTCGCCGCCGCCGAACAGCAGGCGGTCGTCGGGCGTCAGCCGGAAATAGTTGAGCACGAAGCGGCTGTCGGCGACGCATTCGCGGCCGGGGATCAGCGCCGCCGCGTCCAGCGGCTCCGTCGCCACGATGAAGTTGTTGATCGGCATGACCCGCGCCGCCGCGCCGCGCTCCAGCCGGCCCAGATAGCCGTTCGCGGCGACGATCACCCATTCCGCCGTCACCGCGCCCTGCGCCGTCTCGACCCGGCCTTCCTCCAGGCGCGTGGCCAGCGTGCGCTCGTAGAGCCGCGCGCCGGCGGCCTCGGCCGCGGCGGCGAGGCCCAGCGCGAAGTTGAGCGGGTGCAGATGGCCGCCCTCGCCGTCCTCCAGCCCGCCGTGATAGCCGGGCGAGGCGACGCGGGCGCGCATCTCCTCGCGCCCGAGGGCGCGGATCGAGGGGTGGCCGTAGCGCGTCGCGGCGTGCTCGGCGTAGGCCTCGAAGTCGCGCAGATGCGCCGGCCGGAAGGCCGCCTCCAGATGGCCCGGCGCGAGGTCGCAGGCGATGGCGTGCTCGGCGACGAGCCGTTTCACGAGCGCCGTGGCCTCGGTCGAGATCGCCCAGATCTTGCGCGCGTCGTCGGGCCCCACGGTCTTCTCGTAGGTCCGGATGTCTGTCCGCGGCCCATGGCTGAGCTGCCCGCCGTTGCGCCCCGACGCGCCCCAGCCCATCCGGTGCGCGTCGATCACGACGACGTCGAGGCCGGCCTGCGCCAGATGGAGCGCCGCCGACAGCCCCGCATAACCACCGCCCACCACGCACACGTCCGCCCGCGCGTCGCCGCCCAGCGCCGGCCGATCCGGCGCCGGATTGGCCGTGGCGGCGTACCATGAGGGCGCGTGCGCGCCGGGGCGGTCGTTTGCGAAGAGGTGGTTCATGGGCGAGGCGGCGCTCCAGCTTGACGGCGGATCGCCGCATGGCGTTGCGGCGACGGCGGGGCCGCGGCCGGTCTTGACGGCGTCATGATCGGCGTCGCCGCGGATGGCGAGCGCGACCGCAGGTTGCTTCAGTTTTCCCAAGGACGCCGGAAAGTCCATGACCGGCGAACCGGTCGAGGCCGCCGGAGATGGGCCGCTGGCGGGCCGTCAGCCCAGTCGCGCCAGCACTTCCGCCGGCGTCTCGCCCCAGATGCGCCTGACGCGCCGGTCCCGGCCGCAGGAGGCGCGGTAGAAGGCGTATTTCGCCGCGTTCTTCTGGTGGTAGTCCTGATGCTCGGGCTCGGCTGGCCAGAACGTCGCGGCGTCGAGGACGGGCGTCTCGACGTCGTCGTCGAGCGCCTCTGCCGCCGCGGCGACGGCGGCCTCGGCCGCCGCGCGCTGCCCGGGCCCGTCGACGAAGACCGCGGGCGCGTAGGACGGCCCGCGGTCGCAGAACTGCCCGCGGTCGTCGAACGGGTCGATGGTGCGGAGGAAGATCTCCAGCAGCCGCTCGTAGGAGACCTGTTCGGGGTCGAAGCGGATGCGCACGGCCTCGAAATGCCCCGTGCCGCCGTAGGTCACCTCCTGATAGGTCGGGTTCTCGGTCCAGCCGCCGGTGTAGCCCGACACGGTCTCCACGACGCCTGCCACCTTGTCGAAATCCGCCTCGACGCACCAGAAGCAGCCCCCGGCGAGGATCGCCGTCTCAAGCGCCGCGTCCTGCGCCGCGCCCTCTTGCGCGCCGGCGCTCGCCGCTAGCGCCAGCGCGACGGCCGACAGGATCGTCTTCATGGGCCGCCTCCCCAGATGCTGACGCGCCAGATAGCATGGCGCGCCGTTCGCGCCATGGCCGCTCACGAGAGCGGCGCGATCGCGCCCGTCAGGCTGGCCGCGTCGCGCAGGAATAGCGCGAACCGTTCGCTCAGATGCGGAAACGCCCGGACGGCGAGCGGGGCGCCGCAGCACAGCGCCGCGAGCCCGCCCGTGACGCAGGCCGCAATGGCCGCCGGCGGCAGCACGGCGCCGAGGCCCCCGCGGCGCAGGCCGCTACGCCGCCGCGCCGCGGCGGGCGTAGGCGTCGGCGAGGCCGTCCAGCGCCTTGCGGGCGCGCGCGACGAGCTCGTCGATCTCCTCGTGGCTGATGACCAGCGGCGGCGAGATGATCATGGTGTCGCCGACCGCGCGCATCACCAGCCCGTTCTCGACGCAGAGGTCGCGGCAGCGCTGGCCGGCGCCCATGCCGTCGAGCGGGGCGAGCCGGGAGCGCGCCGCCTTGTCGCTCGCCAGCTCCAGCGCCCCGAGCAGGCCCTTCGTGCGCGCCTCGCCCACCATCGGATGCTCCGCCAGCGTGCCCCACGCCTTCGCGAGATAGCCCGCGAGATCGTCGCGCACCCGCTCGACCAGCTTTTCCTCGCGCAGGATGCGCAGGTTGGCGAGCCCCGCCGCGCAGGCCGCCGGATGCCCGCTGTAGGTGTAGCCGTGGTAGAACTCGCCCGCCTTGTGCGCGACGACGTCGGCCACCCGGTCGGAGATGAGCACGCCGCCCATCGGCACGTAGCCCGAGGTCATGCCCTTCGCGATGCTCATCAGGTCGGGCTCGATGGCGTAGGTGTCGGAGCCCCACCACTCGCCGGTGCGCCCGAAGCCGCAGATCACCTCGTCGGCGATCAGCAGGATTTCGCGCTCGCGGCAGATGCGGCTGATCTCGGGCCAGTAGCTCTCGGGCGGGATGATCACGCCGCCGGCGCCCTGGATCGGCTCGGCGATGAAGGCGCAGACGTTCTCCTCGCCGATCTCGTCGATGGCGGCCTCAAGCTCGCGCGCACGGGCGCGGCCGAACGCCGCCGGGTCGCCCTCGCCGCCCTCGCCGAACCAGTAGGGCTGGCCGATGTGATGCACGCCGGGCACCGGCAGGCCCGACTGCGCATGCATCGCGCCCATGCCCCCGAGCGAGGCGCCGATGACGCTGGAACCGTGATAGGCGTTCCTGCGCGCGATGAACGCCTTCTTCGACGGCTTGCCGAGGCAGTCCCAGTACACCCGCGCGAGGCGGAACACGGTGTCGTTGCTCTCGCTGCCGGAGTTCGTGAAGAAAACGCGCTTCATGTGGGCGGGCGATACTTCCGAGAGCGCCTCGGCGAACTCGGTCGCGGCGGGGTGGGTGCACTGGAAGAACGTGTTGTAGTAGGGAAGCTGGCGCATCTGCCGCGCCACGGCCTCCACGATCTCCTCGCGCCCGTAGCCGACGTTGACGCACCACAGCCCCGCCATGCCGTCCAGCAGACGGTCGCCGTCGTTCGTCGTCAGCCAGCATCCCTGCGCCGAGGAGATCACGCGCGTCCCCTTCGCGGCGAGCTCCGCCGTGTCGGTGAACGGGTGCCAGTGATGCGCGGCGTCGGACGCCTGGATCTCGGCGGTGGTGCGCAGGTTGAGAGCGGTCATCGGGCCTCCCGCCGTCGGGTGTTTCTGGGTCATGGGATGAGCCTACGTCGTATGCGGCAGGGGCGAGGTCAAGCCGCCGTGGCGTCGCGGCGCCTTGCCTTGGCGCGCCCGCCCGTGCATCGGTCGAGGCTGAACGCCCGGAGCCGAACCGATGAGCACGCCGCCCGAGACCAGCCCGCAGCCCGCCCTTCACAGGCGCGACAACGCGTTCGCGGCGGACGATCCGCACGCCGTCACCCATGACGAGTACATGTACGCCGGCGCGCTGAGCTTCTGCCGCCGCCGCTACGCCCGCAGCCTGGTGGGGGTGGACCTCGCCGTGGTCGGGGTGCCCTTCGACACCGCCGTGACGAACCGCCCCGGCTGCCGGCTCGGCCCGCGCGCGATCCGCGCCGCCTCGACCAATCTCGGCTGGGCGCGCGCGTGGCCCTCGCCTTTCGACCCGTTCGAGCGGCTGAGCGTGGCCGACTGGGGCGACGTGTGGTTCGACCATGGCCGCCCCGAGACCGTGCCGGACCAGATCGAGGCGGCGCTCGCCTCGGTGCTGGCGCAGGGCGCCGGCGTGCTGGCGCTCGGCGGCGACCACTTCACGACCTATCCCAGCCTCAAGGCCCATGTCGCCAGGCATGGCGGGCCGCTGGCGCTGGTGCAGTTCGACGCCCACACCGACACCTGGCCCGACGACGGCCGCATCGACCACGGCACGATGTTCTATCACGCGATCCGGGAGGGGCTGATCGACCCGGCCGCATCGATTCAGGTCGGCATCCGCACCACCAACGACGACCCGATGGGCGTGCAGGTGTTCGATGCGCTGATGGTCCATGAGCAGGGCTGGCGCGCGGCGGCGGAGGCGATCCGCGCCCGCGTGGGCGACCGGCCGGTCTACGTGACCGTCGACATCGACGCGCTCGACCCCTCGCAGGCGCCGGGCACGGGCACGCCGGTCTGCGGCGGCCTCTTCATGCACCAGCTGAGCCAGACGATCCGCGCGATGCAGGGGCTCGACGTGCTGGGGATGGACGTCGTGGAGGTCTCGCCGCCCTACGACCACGCCGAGATCACCGCGCTCGCCGGCGCGACCGTCGCGCTCGAACTCGCCTGCCTCTACGCCGCCGGACCCCGATTTGCGGGGAGGAGACCGTGAACATGTTCGCCGCCCGCGCCGCCGCCTTCATGGCGGAGAACCCCGACGTCGAGATCGTGGAGCTCGTGTTCCCCGACATGAACGCGGTCATGCGCGGCAAGTGGCTCCCGGCGCGGCAGATCGAGAAGCTCGCCAAGGGCTCGGTGCGGATGCCGATGTCGACCTACAACCTCGACATCGCGTCGGAGGACGTCGCCGCGGCCGGCATCGCCGTCGACATCGGAGACCCCGACGGCGTCGGCTGGCCGATCCCCCACGCCTTCGGCCGCTGCCTCTGGGCGGAGCGGCCGACGGCGGTCGCGCTGATGACGATGACCGAGCCCGGCGGGGCGCCCTGCGTCTACGACCCCCGGCAGGTGCTCGCCCGCGTCAACGACCGCCTCAAGGCCAAGGGGCTGACCGCCGTGGTGGCGCCGGAGCTGGAGTTCTACCTCGTCGACGGCGAGACCGACGACTTCGGCCACGCCCGCCCGCCGCTCGGCATCGGCGGCGACCGGCTGGAGGCGAGCCAGGTCTACATGCTCGACGTGAAGTCGGCCTTCTCGGGCCTGCTCGCGGAGATCGACGCCGCGGCCATCGCGCTCGGCGCCCCCGCCGAGGCGGCCACGGCCGAATTCGGCCCCGGCCAGTTCGAGATCAACCTCGCCCATGTCGAGGACCCGCTGGCCGCGGCCGACCACGCCATCATGCTGCGCCGGGCGATCAGGGGCGTCGCGCGCAAGCATGGCGTCGACGCCTGCTTCATGGCCAAGCCCTACGGCGACCAGTCGGGCTCGGGGCAGCATTTCCACGTCTCGCTGCTCGACGCAGACGGGCGCTGCGTGTTCGACAGCGGCGAGATGGCGGCGCCGAACGCGGCGATGCGCGCCGCGGTGGGCGGGCTGCTGGAGACGATGGCGGCCTCGACGCTGCTGTTCGCGCCGCACCTCAACTCCTACCGCCGCCTGCGGCCGCATTCCTACGCCCCGTGGCTGGCGACGTGGGGGCTCGACAACCGCAATGTGGCGGTGCGCTGCCCGGCGCTCGCGGGCCGCGCGGCGCGCATCGAGCACCGCGTGGCGGGCTCGGACGCCAACCCCTATCTCGCGCTCGCCGGCATCCTCGGCGGCGTGCTGCACGGGCTGGAGACCGCCGCCGACCCCGGCGAGCCGACCGAGGGCGAGGCGCAGCCGCAGCCGCGCAGCGTGCTGCCGACGACGTGGCCCTCCGCCATCGAGGCGTTCGAGAGCTCCGACTTCATCCGCGACACGCTCGGCGCGGAGTTCGCCCGCGTCTTCGCGATGATGAAGCGGCAGGAGATGGAGCGGCTTCTGGAGCGCGTGACCGACGCCGAGTACGACACCTATCTGCGCACGATCTGACCTCCGGAGCGCCTGAGCCGCGCTCAGCGCGGCGCGAGCCGGGCGAGCGCCGCCGCCGCCTCCCGACGGCTCGGCGCCGCGCGGTCTAGGGCGCGCAGGAGGTCCGCCGCGGCCGCGGGGTCGCTCCGCCCCAGCGCCTCGGCGAGACGCAGGACGGGCGTGTAGGCGGGCGCGAAGTCGGGGCTGAGCCGCACCGCATCAAGCAGGCCGGGCGCGAGCCGCGCCGCGTCGGTCGCCGGATCTCCCGTCACCGCCGTCGCGCCCGAGGCGCCGAGTTCGACGAAGCGGTCGCGGGCGCGCCAGTAGGCCTCCAGCCGCGCGGCGAAGTCGGCGGCCTGCGCGGGCGGGGGCAGCGCCACGGAGTCGGCGGCGCGGCGCGGCATGGCACCGGTCAGCGCCATCAGGCGCTCGGCGGCCGGGCCGAGCGGGGCGTAGACGGTGCGCGGCGCGGCGTACATCGCGACCGGATGGTCGTCGGTGTTGAGCGGCCCGTCGCCGACGAAGGCCGCGAGCGCCTCCGGCCCGGCGATGAAGCCGCCAAACAGCGCGAACGGATCGCCGAGCCCGACCGCCGCCAGCGCTTCGGCCAGCCTGTCGTCGATCTCGCGCCGCATCAGCGCGGCGGCCTCCGGCGGCGCGCCGGCCTCCGTCCCCACCAGCGCCAGCAGCGGCGTGATGACGTTCTGGTTGCCCATGTAGAGCCGCGCGTCGGGGAACGCCGTCTGGAAGCTGCGGGCGATGAGTCGGAACGTGGCGAGGTCGAGCTGGTGCAGCGGCAGCCATTGGGTGAACGCGCCGCCCGCCGTCAGCCGCGCCCTGATCGCCTCGAAGTGCTCCACCGTGTAGAGCATGCCGGCGCCGTCGCGCGCGGGGTGGAAGGTGTCGGCGAGGATCACGTCGTAGCGCTCCCGCGTCGCCGCCACATGGCGCCGCGCGTCGGCCACCGAGAGGGCGATGCGGTCGCCGGCCGCGGCGATCTCCCGGTCCACCGCGTCGAAGTACGGGATGAGCGCCAGCGCTTCGGGCAGGATGTCCACCGCCTCGACGCGCAGCCGCGGATGCGCCGCCGCGGCGGCCACCGTGGCCCCGGTGCCGACCCCGAGAAAGAGCGCCGAGCGCGGGTCGGGATGCAGCATCAGCGCCAGATGGCCCTGGGCGCGGTCGAGCCGGTAGCTCGGCGTGCCGCCCATGACGAAGGCGCCGTCCACCAGCAGATAGCGCGCGCCGGTGGCGTCCTGCGTCACTGAAGCCGAAGCCGAGGCGCCGTCGAGATGCGCGAGCACCGCGCCGCCCGGCGGCGTCGTGACGAGCCGGCGGTCGAACGGGCCGAAGAGCGTCAGCGCCGCCAGCGCCGCGGGCAGGCCCAGGGCCAGCGCGGCGCGCCGCGCTGGCCCTGGGCCTGCCCGCGGCGCTGGCGGCGCTGACGCTCTTCGGCCCGTTCGACCGCCGGCTCGTCACGACGCCGCCGGGCGGCGCGGTGCTCGCGCATCTCGACGGCGCCTCGGCTTCGGCTTCAGTGACGCAGGACGCCACCGGCGCGCGCTATCTGCTGGTGGACGGCGCCTTCGTCATGGGCGGCACGCCGAGCTACCGGCTCGACCGCGCCCAGGGCCATCTGGCGCTGATGCTGCATCCCGACCCGCGCTCGGCGCTCTTTCTCGGGGTCGGCACCGGGGCCACGGTGGCCGCCGCGGCGGCGCATCCGCGGCTGCGCGTCGAGGCGGTGGACATCCTGCCCGAAGCGCTGGCGCTCATCCCGTACTTCGACGCGGTGGACCGGGAGATCGCCGCGGCCGGCGACCGCATCGCCCTCTCGGTGGCCGACGCGCGGCGCCATGTGGCGGCGACGCGGGAGCGCTACGACGTGATCCTCGCCGACACCTTCCACCCCGCGCGCGACGGCGCCGGCATGCTCTACACGGTGGAGCACTTCGAGGCGATCAGGGCGCGGCTGACGGCGGGCGGCGCGTTCACCCAATGGCTGCCGCTGCACCAGCTCGACCTCGCCACGTTCCGACTCATCGCCCGCAGCTTCCAGACGGCGTTCCCCGACGCGCGGCTCTACATGGGCAACCAGAACGTCATCACGCCGCTGCTGGCGCTGGTGGGGACGGAGGCCGGCGCGCCGCCGGAGGCCGCCGCGCTGATGCGGCGCGAGATCGACGACAGGCTGGCCGAAGCGCTGGCGGCGGTCGGGCTCGGCGATCCGTTCGCGCTGTTTGGCGGCTTCATCGCCGGGCCGGAGGCGCTCGCGGCCTTCGTCGGCGACGGGCCGCTCAACACCGACGACCATCCGGTCGCGATGTACGCCGCGCCGCGCACCGTCTACGCCCCGCTCGGCCCGGCCGCCGAGCGCCTGATGGCGCTGACCGGTGCCATGCCGCGCCGCGCCGCCGACTCCGTGGCGCTGCCCCCGCCCGCGCAGGCCGCCGACTTCGCCGCGCGGCTGGAGGCCTACTGGCGCGCCCGCGACCGCTTCGTCGAACTCGGCGCCTCGGGCGCGACGGCGGTGACGGGAGATCCGGCGACCGACGCGGCGCGGCTCGCGCCCGGCCTGCTTGATGCGGTGCGGCTCAGCCCCGACTTCGCGCCCGCCTACACGCCCGTCCTGCGTCTCGCCGAGGCGCTGGGGCGGAGCGACCCCGCGGCCGCGGCGGACCTCCTGCGCGCCCTAGACCGCGCGGCGCCGAGCCGTCGGGAGGCGGCGGCGGCGCTCGCCCGGCTCGCGCCGCGCTGAGCGCGGCTCAGGCGCTCCGGAGGTCAGATCGTGCGCAGATAGGTGTCGTACTCGGCGTCGGTCACGCGCTCCAGAAGCCGCTCCATCTCCTGCCGCTTCATCATCGCGAAGACGCGGGCGAACTCCGCGCCGAGCGTGTCGCGGATGAAGTCGGAGCTCTCGAACGCCTCGATGGCGGAGGGCCACGTCGTCGGCAGCACGCTGCGCGGCTGCGGCTGCGCCTCGCCCTCGGTCGGCTCGCCGGGGTCGGCGGCGGTCTCCAGCCCGTGCAGCACGCCGCCGAGGATGCCGGCGAGCGCGAGATAGGGGTTGGCGTCCGAGCCCGCCACGCGGTGCTCGATGCGCGCCGCGCGGCCCGCGAGCGCCGGGCAGCGCACCGCCACATTGCGGTTGTCGAGCCCCCACGTCGCCAGCCACGGGGCGTAGGAATGCGGCCGCAGGCGGCGGTAGGAGTTGAGGTGCGGCGCGAACAGCAGCGTCGAGGCCGCCATCGTCTCCAGCAGCCCGCCCACCGCGGCGCGCATCGCCGCGTTCGGCGCCGCCATCTCGCCGCTGTCGAACACGCAGCGCCCGTCTGCGTCGAGCAGCGAGACGTGGAAATGCTGCCCCGAGCCCGACTGGTCGCCGTAGGGCTTGGCCATGAAGCAGGCGTCGACGCCATGCTTGCGCGCGACGCCCCTGATCGCCCGGCGCAGCATGATGGCGTGGTCGGCCGCGGCCAGCGGGTCCTCGACATGGGCGAGGTTGATCTCGAACTGGCCGGGGCCGAATTCGGCCGTGGCCGCCTCGGCGGGGGCGCCGAGCGCGATGGCCGCGGCGTCGATCTCCGCGAGCAGGCCCGAGAAGGCCGACTTCACGTCGAGCATGTAGACCTGGCTCGCCTCCAGCCGGTCGCCGCCGATGCCGAGCGGCGGGCGGGCGTGGCCGAAGTCGTCGGTCTCGCCGTCGACGAGGTAGAACTCCAGCTCCGGCGCCACCACGGCGGTCAGCCCCTTGGCCTTGAGGCGGTCGTTGACGCGGGCGAGCACCTGCCGGGGGTCGTAGACGCAGGGCGCCCCGCCGGGCTCGGTCATCGTCATCAGCGCGACCGCCGTCGGCCGCTCCGCCCAGAGGCAGCGGCCGAAGGCGTGGGGGATCGGCCAGCCGACGCCGTCGGGGTCTCCGATGTCGACGGCGATGCCGGCCGCGGCGACGTCCTCCGACGCGATGTCGAGGTTGTAGGTCGACATCGGCATCCGCACCGAGCCCTTGGCGAGCTTCTCGATCTGCCGCGCCGGGAGCCACTTGCCGCGCATGACCGCGTTCATGTCGGGGAACACGAGCTCCACGATCTCGACGTCGGGGTTCTCCGCCATGAAGGCGGCGGCGCGGGCGGCGAACATGTTCACGGTCTCCTCCCCGCAAATCGGGGTCCGGCGGCGTAGAGGCAGGCGAGTTCGAGCGCGACGGTCGCGCCGGCGAGCGCGGTGATCTCGGCGTGGTCGTAGGGCGGCGAGACCTCCACGACGTCCATCCCCAGCACGTCGAGCCCCTGCATCGCGCGGATCGTCTGGCTCAGCTGGTGCATGAAGAGGCCGCCGCAGACCGGCGTGCCCGTGCCCGGCGCCTGCGAGGGGTCGAGCGCGTCGATGTCGACGGTCACGTAGACCGGCCGGTCGCCCACGCGGGCGCGGATCGCCTCCGCCGCCGCGCGCCAGCCCTGCTCATGGACCATCAGCGCATCGAACACCTGCACGCCCATCGGGTCGTCGTTGGTGGTGCGGATGCCGACCTGAATCGATGCGGCCGGGTCGATCAGCCCCTCCCGGATCGCGTGATAGAACATCGTGCCGTGGTCGATGCGGCCGTCGTCGGGCCAGGTGTCGGTGTGGGCGTCGAACTGCACCAGCGCCAGCGGCCCGCCATGCCTGGCGACATGGGCCTTGAGGCTGGGATAGGTCGTGAAGTGGTCGCCGCCGAGCGCCAGCACGCCGGCGCCCTGCGCCAGCACCGAGGCGAGCGCCGCCTCGATCTGGTCCGGCACGGTCTCGGGGCGGCCATGGTCGAACCACACGTCGCCCCAGTCGGCCACGCTCAGCCGCTCGAACGGGTCGAAAGGCGAGGGCCACGCGCGCGCCCAGCCGAGATTGGTCGAGGCGGCGCGGATCGCGCGCGGGCCGAGCCGGCAGCCGGGGCGGTTCGTCACGGCGGTGTCGAAGGGCACCCCGACCACGGCGAGGTCCACCCCCACCAGGCTGCGGGCGTAGCGGCGGCGGCAGAAGCTCAGCGCGCCGGCGTACATGTACTCGTCATGGGTGACGGCGTGCGGATCGTCCGCCGCGAACGCGTTGTCGCGCCTGTGAAGGGCGGGCTGCGGGCTGGTCTCGGGCGGCGTGCTCATCGGTTCGGCTCCGGGCGTTCAGCCTCGACCGATGCACGGGCGGGCGCGCCAAGGCAAGGCGCCGCGACGCCACGGCGGCTTGACCTCGCCCCTGCCGCATACGACGTAGGCTCATCCCATGACCCAGAAACACCCGACGGCGGGAGGCCCGATGACCGCTCTCAACCTGCGCACCACCGCCGAGATCCAGGCGTCCGACGCCGCGCATCACTGGCACCCGTTCACCGACACGGCGGAGCTCGCCGCGAAGGGGACGCGCGTGATCTCCTCGGCGCAGGGATGCTGGCTGACGACGAACGACGGCGACCGTCTGCTGGACGGCATGGCGGGGCTGTGGTGCGTCAACGTCGGCTACGGGCGCGAGGAGATCGTGGAGGCCGTGGCGCGGCAGATGCGCCAGCTTCCCTACTACAACACGTTCTTCCAGTGCACCCACCCCGCCGCGACCGAGTTCGCCGAGGCGCTCTCGGAAGTATCGCCCGCCCACATGAAGCGCGTTTTCTTCACGAACTCCGGCAGCGAGAGCAACGACACCGTGTTCCGCCTCGCGCGGGTGTACTGGGACTGCCTCGGCAAGCCGTCGAAGAAGGCGTTCATCGCGCGCAGGAACGCCTATCACGGTTCCAGCGTCATCGGCGCCTCGCTCGGGGGCATGGGCGCGATGCATGCGCAGTCGGGCCTGCCGGTGCCCGGCGTGCATCACATCGGCCAGCCCTACTGGTTCGGCGAGGGCGGCGAGGGCGACCCGGCGGCGTTCGGCCGCGCCCGTGCGCGCGAGCTTGAGGCCGCCATCGACGAGATCGGCGAGGAGAACGTCTGCGCCTTCATCGCCGAGCCGATCCAGGGCGCCGGCGGCGTGATCATCCCGCCCGAGAGCTACTGGCCCGAGATCAGCCGCATCTGCCGCGAGCGCGAAATCCTGCTGATCGCCGACGAGGTGATCTGCGGCTTCGGGCGCACCGGCGAGTGGTGGGGCTCCGACACCTACGCCATCGAGCCCGACCTGATGAGCATCGCGAAGGGCATGACCTCGGGCTACGTGCCGATGGGCGGCGTGCTCATCTCCGACCGGGTGGCCGACGTCGTCGCGCACAAGGCGGGCGAGTTCTACCACGGCTACACCTACAGCGGGCATCCGGCGGCCTGCGCGGCGGGGCTCGCCAACCTGCGCATCCTGCGCGAGGAAAAGCTGGTCGAGCGGGTGCGCGACGATCTCGCGGGCTATCTCGCGAAGGCGTGGGGCACGCTGGCGGAGCATCCGATGGTGGGCGAGGCGCGCACGAAGGGCCTGCTCGGGGCGCTGGAGCTGGCGAGCGACAAGGCGGCGCGCTCCCGGCTCGCCCCGCTCGACGGCATGGGCGCCGGCCAGCGCTGCCGCGACCTCTGCGTCGAGAACGGGCTGGTGATGCGCGCGGTCGGCGACACCATGATCATCTCGCCGCCGCTGGTCATCAGCCACGAGGAGATCGACGAGCTCGTCGCGCGCGCCCGCAAGGCGCTGGACGGCCTCGCCGACGCCTACGCCCGCCGCGGCGCGGCGGCGTAGCGGCCTGCGCCGCGGGGGCCTCGGCGCCGTGCTGCCGCCGGCGGCCATTGCGGCCTGCGTCACGGGCGGGCTCGCGGCGCTGTGCTGCGGCGCCCCGCTCGCCGTCCGGGCGTTTCCGCATCTGAGCGAACGGTTCGCGCTATTCCTGCGCGACGCGGCCAGCCTGACGGGCGCGATCGCGCCGCTCTCGTGAGCGGCCATGGCGCGAACGGCGCGCCATGCTATCTGGCGCGTCAGCATCTGGGGAGGCGGCCCATGAAGACGATCCTGTCGGCCGTCGCGCTGGCGCTAGCGGCGAGCGCCGGCGCGCAAGAGGGCGCGGCGCAGGACGCGGCGCTTGAGACGGCGATCCTCGCCGGGGGCTGCTTCTGGTGCGTCGAGGCGGATTTCGACAAGGTGGCAGGCGTCGTGGAGACCGTGTCGGGCTACACCGGCGGCTGGACCGAGAACCCGACCTATCAGGAGGTGACCTACGGCGGCACGGGGCATTTCGAGGCCGTGCGCATCCGCTTCGACCCCGAACAGGTCTCCTACGAGCGGCTGCTGGAGATCTTCCTCCGCACCATCGACCCGTTCGACGACCGCGGGCAGTTCTGCGACCGCGGGCCGTCCTACGCGCCCGCGGTCTTCGTCGACGGGCCCGGGCAGCGCGCGGCGGCCGAGGCCGCCGTCGCCGCGGCGGCAGAGGCGCTCGACGACGACGTCGAGACGCCCGTCCTCGACGCCGCGACGTTCTGGCCAGCCGAGCCCGAGCATCAGGACTACCACCAGAAGAACGCGGCGAAATACGCCTTCTACCGCGCCTCCTGCGGCCGGGACCGGCGCGTCAGGCGCATCTGGGGCGAGACGCCGGCGGAAGTGCTGGCGCGACTGGGCTGACGGCCCGCCAGCGGCCCATCTCCGGCGGCCTCGACCGGTTCGCCGGTCATGGACTTTCCGGCGTCCTTGGGAAAACTGAAGCAACCTGCGGTCGCGCTCGCCATCCGCGGCGACGCCGATCATGACGCCGTCAAGACCGGCCGCGGCCCCGCCGTCGCCGCAACGCCATGCGGCGATCCGCCGTCAAGCTGGAGCGCCGCCTCGCCCATGAACCACCTCTTCGCAAACGACCGCCCCGGCGCGCACGCGCCCTCATGGTACGCCGCCACGGCCAATCCGGCGCCGGATCGGCCGGCGCTGGGCGGCGACGCGCGGGCGGACGTGTGCGTGGTGGGCGGTGGTTATGCGGGGCTGTCGGCGGCGCTCCATCTGGCGCAGGCCGGCCTCGACGTCGTCGTGATCGACGCGCACCGGATGGGCTGGGGCGCGTCGGGGCGCAACGGCGGGCAGCTCAGCCATGGGCCGCGGACAGACATCCGGACCTACGAGAAGACCGTGGGGCCCGACGACGCGCGCAAGATCTGGGCGATCTCGACCGAGGCCACGGCGCTCGTGAAACGGCTCGTCGCCGAGCACGCCATCGCCTGCGACCTCGCGCCGGGCCATCTGGAGGCGGCCTTCCGGCCGGCGCATCTGCGCGACTTCGAGGCCTACGCCGAGCACGCCGCGACGCGCTACGGCCACCCCTCGATCCGCGCCCTCGGGCGCGAGGAGATGCGCGCCCGCGTCGCCTCGCCCGGCTATCACGGCGGGCTGGAGGACGGCGAGGGCGGCCATCTGCACCCGCTCAACTTCGCGCTGGGCCTCGCCGCCGCGGCCGAGGCCGCCGGCGCGCGGCTCTACGAGCGCACGCTGGCCACGCGCCTGGAGGAAGGCCGGGTCGAGACGGCGCAGGGCGCGGTGACGGCGGAATGGGTGATCGTCGCCGCGAACGGCTATCTGGGCCGGCTGGAGCGCGGCGCGGCGGCGCGGGTCATGCCGATCAACAACTTCATCGTGGCGACGGAGCCGCTGGACGCGGCGGCGCTGATCCCCGGCCGCGAATGCGTCGCCGACAGCCGCTTCGTGCTCAACTATTTCCGGCTGACGCCCGACGACCGCCTGCTGTTCGGCGGCGGCGAGACCTATTCGCAGCGGTTTCCCGACGACGTCGCAGCGCTGGTGAAGCGCCCGCTCGCGAAGGTCTTCCCGCAGCTGCGCGACGTCAGGATCGACCACGCCTGGGGCGGCACGCTGGCGATCACCGCCGCGCGCGCGCCGCTCTTCCGCAGGGCGGGGCCGCGGACGCTGGCGATCGGCGGATGGTCCGGCGCCGGCGTCCACATGGCGACGATGGGCGGCGCCGTGGCGGCGGAGGCGGTGCGCGGCGCGCTCGACCGCTGGGACGTGCTGGCCCGCGTCCCCTGCCCGCCCTTTCCCGGCGGCGACCGGCTGCGGCCCGCGCTGCTGGCGCTCGCGATGACGTGGTTCTCCCTGCGCGACCGGCTCTGAAGGGGGGTTCCGGCGCAACTGCTTCGGGGTTGACCCTCTTTGGCGCCCCTGTAGGTTGTTAAGGAACACGAAAGACGCGCCTGTCGAGTGCAGGCGCGCGACCGACCGGGAGAGGAGATGTCCATGAAGCCCGCATCGTTCGCGGCCGCCGCGGCCCTATTCGTCGCCGGCGCGTCCGCCGCGCCCCTCGCCGCCGAGGCCGCGGAGCTGTCGATTTCCTGCGGCGCCGTCGGCGCCGAGCTTGCGCTCTGCGAGGAAGGGGTGCGGGCGTGGGAGGCCGAGACCGGCCACAGCGTGACGGTTGTCTCGACGCCGAACTCCACGACCGAGCGCCTGGCGCTCTACCAGCAGCTTCTGGCAGCCGGCGCTCAGGACATCGACGTCTTCCAGATCGACGTGATCTGGCCCGGCATCCTCGGCGCGCATTTCATCGACCTGGCGCAGTACTCCGACGGGGCGCAGGACGCGCATTTCCCCGCGATCATCGCCAACAACACCGTCGACGGCGAGCTCAAGGCGATGCCGTGGTACACCGACGCGGGCGTGCTCTACTATCGCCGCGACCTGCTGGAGAAGCACGGCCGCGACGTCCCCGAGACCTGGGAAGACCTCACCGAGACGGCGAAGGCCGTGATGGACGCCGAGCGCGCCGCGGGCGACGACGACATCTGGGGCTTCGTCTTCCAGGGCCGCGCCTACGAGGGCCTGACCTGCGACGCGCTGGAGTGGCTGCACGCCTACCGCGGCGGCGCGATCGTCGACGAGAACGGCGACATCACGGTGAACAACCCGCAGGCGGTAAAGGCGCTGGAGCTCGCGAGCAGCTGGGTCGGCGAGATCACGCCGGAGGGCGTGCTGAACTACGCCGAGGAGGAGGCGCGGGGCGTCTTCCAGTCGGGCAACGCCGTCTTCATGCGCAACTGGCCCTACGCCTGGTCGCTCGCCAACTCCGACGACAGCCCGATCAAGGGCAAGGTCGGCGTCGTGGCGCTGCCGAAGGGCGGCGAGGAGGGCCAGAAGACCGGCACGCTGGGCGGCTGGCAGCTCGCGGTGTCGCGCTACTCGGCCAACCCCGAGATCGCCGCCGACCTCGTGATGTACCTCACCTCCTACGAGGAGCAGAAGCGCCGCGCGATCAAGGCGTCCTACAACCCGACCATCGCCGAACTCTACCAGGACGAGGAGGTGCTTGGCGCCGTCCCGTTCTTCGGCGACCTCTACGACACTTTCACGAATGCGGTGGCGCGCCCCTCGCGCGTGACCGGCGAGAAGTACAACCGCGTCTCGAGCGCCTTCTGGAACGCCGCCCACAACGTGTTGAGCGGCCGCTCCGACGCGCAGTCGGCGCTCTCGGCGCTGGAGGGCGAGCTGAACGGGATCAAGCGCCGGGGCTGGTGACGCGCCGCGGCTGAAGACGGCCCCGGCGACGCAAGATCGCCCGGGGCGCCTCCTGGGGGGAGACGCGAGGATGGCCGAAGCCGTGGACCCGCACGCCGCCGCGCCCGACGGGGCGCGACCGGCCAGCGAAGGCAGCGAGCTTTCTCGCGCGAAGGTGCGCTCTGCGCTGCTGTTTCTGGCGCCCATGGTGGTCGTGCTGTTTCTCGTGGCCGGCTGGCCGCTGATCCGCACCATCTGGTTCAGCTTCACGAACGCCAGCCTGTCGGACATCGGCGCCTACGAGTTCGTGGGCCTCGAGAACTTCTACAACAGCGAATGGGGCGGCCTGCTGTCCGACCCCAACTGGTGGACCGCGGTCTGGAACACGCTCTACTTCACCTTCATTTCGGTGAGCCTCGAAACCGTGCTCGGCATGATCGTGGCGCTGGCGCTGAACGTGAAGTTTCCCGGCCGCGGCTGGGTGCGCGCCGCGATCCTCATCCCCTGGGCGATCCCCACCATCGTCAGCGCCAAGATGTGGGGCTGGATGCTTCACGACCAGTTCGGGATGCTGAACGACCTCGGCATGAGCGTGGGCCTGCTCGCGGAGCCCGTGGCCTGGACGGCGAGCCCCGACACCGCGATGCTCGCCGTGATCATCGTGGACGTCTGGAAGACGACGCCCTTCATGGCGCTGCTGATCCTCGCCGGCCTGCAGATGCTGCCCAGCGACTGCTACGAGGCGGCGCGCGTGGACGGCGTGCACCCGGTGCGGGTGTTCTTCAAGGTCACGCTGCCGCTCGTCTATCCCGCCGTTATGGTGGCGGTGATCTTCCGCGCGCTGGATTCATTGCGCATCTTCGACCTGATCTACGTGCTGACGTCGAACTCGCAGGACACGATGACGATGTCGGTCTACGCCCGGCAGCAGCTCGTCGACTTCCAGGACGTCGGCTACGGCTCGGCGGCCTCGACCATGCTGTTCCTGATCATCGCGGCGCTGACTCTGGCCACCATCACCATCGGCAAGGTGAAGCTCGGGGGAGACCCGCGATGAGCCACTGGAGCCTCCCCAGCAAGCTGGGCTTCGTCGTCCTGCTGGCGGCGATCGCGATCTTCGCGGTGTTCCCGTTCTACTACGCCATCGTCTCCAGCATGAAGGCGCCGTCGGAGCTCTTCGACGTCACCTATCTGCCGGCTTTCGACTTCACCAACTACGCCGCGGTGTTCCGCGAGCAGCCCTTCGCGCGCAACATCTTCAACTCGGTCTTCGTCGCGGTGGTCGTGGTCGTGCTGTCGCTGGGGCTGGGCGTCACGGCGGCATTTGCGCTCGGCCGGGTCCACTTCCGCGGCCGCGGCGCGCTGCTGCTCACGGTGCTGTCGGTGTCGATGTTCCCGCAGGTCGCGGTGCTGTCGGGGATGTTCGAACTGATCCGGGCGCTCGGCGTCTACAACTCGCTCACGGGGCTCATCCTCGCC
The DNA here is from genome assembly GCA_964352995.1 of uncultured Rhodobacterales bacterium. Taxonomy (GTDB): domain Bacteria; phylum Pseudomonadota; class Alphaproteobacteria; order Rhodobacterales; family Rhodobacteraceae; genus Rubrimonas. The sequence goes on along the minus strand of CAYGUQ010000019.1, from coordinate 398 downwards.
AACCTCATCCTGACGCTGCCCTTCACCGTATGGGTCCTGACCACCTTCATGCGCGAGCTGCCCAAGGAGCTGGAGGAGGCGGCTTACGTAGACGGCGCCACGCCGCTGATCGTTGTGCGCAAGGTGTTCCTGCCGATCATGGGGCCGGCGCTGGCCACCACCGGCCTGCTCGCCTTCATCGCGGCGTGGAACGAGTTCCTGTTCGCGCTGACCTTCACGCTCTCCAACGAGATGCGCACGGTGCCGGTGGCCATCGCGCTCATCACCGGGGCGTCGCAATACGAGCTGCCCTGGGGCAACATCATGGCGGCTTCAGTGATCGTCACCGTGCCGCTGATCGTTCTCGTTCTCATCTTCCAACGCAAGATCGTGTCCGGCCTGACCGCCGGAGCCGTCAA
>CAYGUQ010000018.1:0-22508 GCA_964352995.1 uncultured Rhodobacterales bacterium | reverse complement strand
GATCGACGCCATGACCGCCCTCGTTCTGGAGATGCGCCGCCTCGCCGCCGTCCGGCTGGACCGGACATGGCTCGCGGTCGCCGCGATCCTGCTGGCGCTGGCGCTGCTGGCCCCGGCTCAGGCCGCCGAGAGCCTGCGCTTCACCGTCGCGGCGCTGATCGGCGTGGCGCCGTGGCTGGCGCTCTCGGTCGGCGTCGCGGCCTATGCGGCGGCGAGCGGGGCCGACAACCTGATCGGCAAGGCGTTTCAGGGCCGGCAGGCGCTGATGATCCTGACCGCAGCGCTCTTCGGCGGGCTCTCGCCGTTCTGCTCCTGCGGAGTGATCCCGCTGATCGCGGCGCTGCTGGCGATGGGCGTGCCGCTGGCGCCGGTGATGGCTTTCTGGCTGGCCTCGCCGGTGATGGACCCGGCGATGTTCGCGCTGACGACCGGCGCGCTCGGCCTGGAGTTCGCGCTGGCCAAGGCGCTCGCCGCGGTGGGGCTGGGCCTGATGGGCGGCTTCGGCGTGCTGGCGCTCTCGCAGGGCGGCTGGCTGGCCGATCCGCTGCGCCCCGGGGTAGGCAATGGCGGCTGCGGCGGCGCCAAGGTGCGCAACCCCAAGCCGCCGGTCTGGGCCTTCTGGCGCGAGGACGCTCGGGTCGAGAAGTTCCGCCGCGAGGCGCTGAAGAGCGCGCTCTTCCTCGGCAAGTGGCTGACGCTCGCCTTCGTGCTGGAGAGCCTGATGCTGGCCTATGTCCCGGCCGAGGCGGTGGCGGGACTCGTCGGCGGCGAGGGCCTTGCGCCGATCGCGCTGGCGACGCTGGCCGGCGTGCCGGCCTATCTCAACGGCTACGCGGCGATTCCTCTCGTCTCGGGGCTCATCGAGCAGGGCATGGCGCCCGGCGCCGGGCTCGCCTTCATGGTGGCCGGCGGCGTCTCCTCGATCCCCGCGGCGGTGGCGGTGTGGGCGCTCGCCAAGCGCGAGGTGTTCGCGCTCTATCTCGGCTTCGCCTTCGCGGGCTCGCTGCTGTCGGGCGTGCTGTTCCAGCTCGTCCAGTAGCGCCGCGGGGCCCGCGCGGGAGGGCGGGTCAGGCGCCCCAGCGCCAGAGCCCCGCCCCTTCCCGCGCGTAGGCGTCGGCCAGCACCATGCGGTGCACCTCGTCGGCGCCGTCCACCAGCCGCGCCTGCCGGGCGTAGCGGTAGATCCACTCCAGCGGCGTGTCGGTGGAATAGCCGCGCGCGCCGCAGATCTGGATGCAGTCGTCGGCGGCGCGGTTCAGCGTCTCGGCGACATGCATCTTCGCCAGCGACACCTCGGTCTTGGCGCGCGCGCCCTGGTCGAGCGCCCACGCCGCCTTCATCGTCAGCAGCCGGCCGACCTCGACGCCGTAGGCCAGCCCGCCGAGCTTCACGCGGATCGTCTCGCGGTCGGCCAGCCGCACGCCGAAGCCCTCGCGCTCCGCCGCATAGGCGGCGGCGATCTCCATGGCGCGCTTGGCGAGGCCCAGCCAGCGCATGCAATGCGTTAGCCGTGCGGGCCCAAGCCTGATCTGCGTGACCTTGAGGCCCTCGCCCACGCCCATCAGCCGCATCTCGTCGGGTATCTCCAGCCCGTCGAAGGCCAGCTCGCAGTGCCCGCCATGCTCCTCCGGACCCATGATCGGGATGCGGCGCACGATCTCCCAGCCCGGCTGCGCGGCGTCGAAAAGGAACGCGGTGAGGCCGCGGCGCGGATCGTCCGACGTCCGCGCCATCAGGATGAACTTCTGCGCGCCCTCCGCCCCGGTGATGTACCACTTGCGGCCGCGGATCACCCAGCGGTCGCCGCGCTTCTCGGCCCGCGTCAGCATCATGCCGGGGTCCGAGCCCGCGCCCGGCGCCGGCTCGGTCATGGCGAAGGCCGAGCGCGCCTCGCCCCGCACGACCGGGGCGATCCAGTCCTTCTGCGCCTCGGTCCCGACCTGATGGATCACGCGCATGTTGCCGTCGTCGGGCGCGGCGGCGTTGAAGCAGACCGGGCCGAACAGGCTGCGGTTCATCTCCTCGTAGGCCGCCGCCAGCGCGACGAAGCTGAGCCCCAGCCCGCCGCGCTGGCGGGGGACGTTGGGCGCCCACAGCCCCGCGGTTTTCGCCTTGTCGCGCAGAGGGCCGAGCATGGCGGGCGGAATGTTGCCGTGGTCCGACAGGCTCGCAGGGTCGGCCTCCAGCGGCAGGCACTCGCGCGCGACGAAATCGGCGACCGCCGCGCGATAGGCCTCGGCATCGGGGGGAAGGGTGAAGTCCATCGCGGCGTCCTTCAGGTCAGCGGCGTGACGAGGTGGCCGCCGTCGACCGGGATGACGGCGCCGGTCATGTAGGCGGAAGCGCCGGAAAGCAGCAGGAAAAGCGGACCGTCGAGGTCCTCCGGCCGGCCGAAGCGGCGCAGCGGCACCCTGCGCAGCATCGCCTCGCCCAGATGCCCTTCGGTCATCTCGGTCGGGAAATAGCCGGGCGCCAGCGCGTTGACGCGCACGCCGTGGCGCGCCCATTCGACCGCGAGGGAATGCGTCAGGTGGATCACCGCCGCCTTGGAGGCGGCGTAGGCGGCGACGCCGCGCCCGGTTCCGAAGCCCTGTATCGAGGCCATGTTGACGATCGCGCCGCCCTCGCCCGCCGCCATGACGCGCGCCGCCGCCTGAGCGACGCGGAACACGCCCTGGACGTTGACCGCCATCACCTGCGCGAACTCGGCGTCCGGCATGTCGAGCGCCGGGCCGCCCCAGGCGACGCCGGCGTTGTTCACCAGCCCGTCGAGCCCGCCCAGGGCCTCGACCGCGAGATCGACGGCCGCGGAGACGGACGCGGGGTCGGTCACGTCCATCGCCACTGGCGTCACCGCGCCGCCGCACGCCTCGGCCAGCCGCGCCAGAGGCTCGGTCCGCCGCGCCGCGGCGACGACGCGCGCGCCCGCCCGCGCCAGCGCCGCCGCCATGTGCGCGCCGAGGCCCGACGAGGCGCCGGTGACCAGCACGCGCCGCCCGCTCATGTCGCCCGGCATTCCCGAGACCTCCCCCGCGCCACCCTTGAACCGCGACCATCGCCCGCCGCGAAGCGCAGGGAAAGGGCGCTCCGGGCCATAGGACTTTGGCAGCCTCGCGCGTTGACCGGTCTCCCCCTATACTCGGCTGCAGGGCGTCGAGCGACTTCGCCCGGCGCTGCGGCACCCTGTCGCGCGTGATGAAACTGACGAATTAAATGTCGTGCCAGGTTGACATGAGTGGCACGATCCCGAACGACCCAATGGCGCGGAGGCAATGTCGTGCGCAAGAATTCCGAAGCCGACCCCTGCCCGCTCTCCAGCGCGGTGGACCAGATCGGCGACGCCTGGATGCTGATGATCCTGTGGACGTCCTACGAGGGCGTGACCCGCTTCGACGACTATCAGAAGAAGCTCGGCGTCGCCCGCAACATCCTCTCGAACCGGCTGCGGCGGCTCGTCGAGCTCGGCATCCTGGAGAAGCGGCCCGTGCGCGAGGGCGCGCGGCGGCTCGAATACCGCGTCACGCCCAAGGGCGACGAGCTGCGCGGCCCTCTGGGCGACATCCGCCGCTGGGGCCAGCGCTGGGAGCGCGACCTGGAGTCGGCGACCGCCGAGCTCTGACCGCTCAGCGATAGCGGCTCAGCACGCCGCCCGCCGTCTCCATCGAGACGGCGCGGCGGGCGGTGTCCCGGGCCGAGGCGGCGCACCGGTCGTCATTCCGCGCGTAGTTCTCGGCGCATCCGAGGGCGATCAGCAGCGCGGCGCGCTCGGCGGCCACGTCCCGGACATACCGGTTGAAGGCGTCGCTTCCCTGCGCCGCGCGCAGGGCCTGGCTGACCGTCTCGCACGCCACGCCCTGCCCTCGCAGCGCCTCGGCGAGGCCCTCGGTCCGGCGCGGGCTCTGGCACAGCTTCCAGAGCAGGTCGGTCTGCACGAGCGGATAGAGCCGGATGACGGTCCGCAGCGACGGCTTGACGGCCTCATAGCCCCATGACGCGGCGAGCGGCGGCCAGAACGGGTAGCTGTCGACGAACGCCCGCGCGTCGAAGAACGGCGTCGGCCCGGACGGCGGCGGCAGGTAGCGCGAGGGCTGCGGCGGCGCGTCTAGCCCCTCGCGGCGGAAGGCCAGCGCCCGGGTCTGGCCGGCGTCGAGCACGCCGTCGGCGCTGATCGGGGCGATCACCACCGTCGCGCCGGCCGGCTCGGGCATGACGCGCAGATACACCCGCTCATCGCCGAACGCCGTCACGGTCTCGGCGGAGGCGCCGAGCGCGTCCGCCTCGAAGGCGCGGCGGGCGCCGTCGGCCTCGATCAGCGCGCCGCCGAAGCGCTCGCCGTCGCGCTCGATTTCCAGCCGCATGCCCTCGGCGGCGCCCAGGCCGACATAGCCGCCCTGCAGCGACTGCGCCGACGCCGGCGCGGCGACCGCGAGCGCGAGGACCGCCAGCAGAACGCGCAACATCGCCGCTCCAGTTCTCGCAGGACGCATTTACCCCTCCCCACCCGTGCCTTGCAGCTATAGCCTGCGGCGACACGGTTTGTGGAGGGGCGGCGGCATGGCCGGCGAAGTGAAGCTGAACGGCGTCGCATGATGATGGACTGGGACAAGCTCCGCGTCTTTCACGCCGTCGCCGAGGCGGGCAGCCTCACCCATGCCGGCGAGACGCTGCATCTCAGCCAGTCGGCGGTGAGCCGCCAGATCCGCGGGCTCGAGGAGCATCTCGGCGTCACGCTGTTCCACCGCCATGCGCGGGGCCTGATCCTGACCGAGCAGGGCGAACTGCTGCGCGAGGCCACCCGCGACATGACGCGCAAGCTCGTCGCCGCATCGGCGCGCATCCGCGACAGCAAGGACGAGGTGTTCGGCCAGCTTCGCGTCACCACCACGGTCGGATTCGGCGCGATGTGGCTGACGCCGAGGCTGCCGCGATTCTTCGGCGAGTTCCCCGACATCTCGGTGGATCTGCTCATGACGGAGAACGTGCTCGACCTGCCGATGCGCGAGGCGGACGTGGCGATTCGGATGCGCGAGCCGCAGCAGGCCGACCTCATCCGCCGCCCCCTCTTCGACGTCACCATGCGGTTCTACGCCTCGAAGGACTATGTCGCGCGCTACGGCGCGCCGCAGACCGAGGACGAACTGAGGGAGCATCGCCTGATCAGCTTCAGCCCGAACGCGCGCCAGCCGGCGCCGGTGGGCTTCTGGATCAACGCGCAGCTGGAGCTCGCGCATCGCTCGACGCTGCTGATGAACAACTACTTCGCCATGCTGCAGGCGGCCGAGCACGGGCTGGGCGTCGCGGTTCTGCCTGATTATCTGGCGGTGGACCATCCGGAGCTCACGCTTGTTGCTCCCAGGCTGCACAGCCCGGCCTTCACCGTGTACTTCGCCTACCCCGAGGAGTTGCGCCGCTCCCGCCGCGTCGAGGTGTTCCGCGACTTCATCGCCGCCGAGGTCGAAACGTTCCGCGCCGCCACTTGATTTTGCAGGGCTTTCGACGCCGGCTATGCAGTCAGCGCAATACTGCATTGCGGCATGGCATCAGACCTTTCTACACGTTGCACGATGGCGTGATCGGCCTTATCTCTGGTTACGAGATGCGCTGAACTGCATCACCGTGTTGCACTTCGACCATCTCACCTCCCTGTTGGACTGGCCGGGCTTTGCCCGGCCTTTTTTTTGGGCCGCGCCGAAGGCGGCGCCGAAATTCTGACGTCCCCGCCATGCCCCCCCCGGATATGAAAAAGGCCCCCGCCGCGGCGCGCGACGGGGGCCTCAAGGCCGTGAAGCAGAGGGCGCCGCCGGACCAGGCCGGCCGCGCGCCCCGCGCGATCAGTCGACGATCAGGTTGTCGAGGTCGGCGTCCTCGGGGCCGCTGATGACGGCGAGGCTGTCCTCGGTCGCCCTCGCGGCTTCCGCCGCAGCCGCCTGACGCTCGGCGATGATGCGCTTGTCGCGCTCGCTCGCCACCGCCTTCAGACGCGCCGCGGCGCCGCCGGTGCCGGCCGGGATCAGGCGGCCGACGATGACGTTCTCCTTCAGGCCGAGCAGCTTGTCGCGCTTGCCCTGGGTCGCCGCCTCCGTCAGCACGCGGGTCGTCTCCTGGAACGAGGCCGCCGAGATGAAGCTGCGCGTCTGCAGCGAAGCCTTGGTGATGCCGAGCAGAACCGGCGCCCCCTTGGCCGGGCGCAGGCCGGCGGCCTCCGCCTTCTCGTTGATCTCGTCGAACTCGATCCGGTCGACGGTCTCGCCGGGCAGAAGCGTCGTCTCGCCGCTCTCGGTGATCTCAACCTTCTGCAGCATCTGCCGGACGATGACCTCGATGTGCTTGTCGTTGATCTTCACGCCCTGCAACCGGTAGACGTCCTGCACCTCGTTGATCAGGTAGTCGGCGAGCGCCTCGATCCCCAGAATCGCGAGGATGTCGTGCGGCGCCGGGTTGCCGTCGAGCACGTACTCGCCCTTCTGGATGAAGTCGCCCTCGGCCACGGTGATGTGCTTGCCCTTGGGGATGAGGTACTCGCGCGCCTCGTCGTCTTCCTTGGCGGGCTCGATCGTGAGACGGCGCTTGTTCTTGTAGTCCTTGCCGAAGCGGACATAGCCGTCGATCTCGGCGATGATCGCGTGATCCTTCGGGCGACGGGCCTCGAACAGTTCCGCCACGCGCGGCAGACCGCCCGTGATGTCCTTGGTCTTGGCGCCCTCGCGCGGGATGCGGGCGATGACCTCGCCGGCGCGCACCGAAACGCCGTCCTCGATCGAGAGGATCGCGTCGACCGACATGTAGTAGTGCGCCGGGTTGCCGTTATCGAGCCGCACGACGTCGGGCTTCTCGACGCCCTCCTCCATGATGGAGATGGCCGGCTTCAGCTCGTTGCCCTTCGGCGCCGTCCGCCAGTCCGACACGATGCGCTGGACGATGCCGGTCGCGTCGTCGGTCTCCTCGCGCACCGAGATGCCGGGGATGAGGTCCACCAGCCGCGCGACGCCCGCCTTCTCGGCGATGATCGGCAGGGTGTAGGGGTCCCACTCCGCGAGGCGCTGGCCGCGGACGATGCTGTCGCCCTCCTTCACCAGCAGGCGAGAGCCGTAGAGCAGCTTGTGCGTCGCCCGCTCCTGCTGGTGCTCGTCGCGGATGACGAGCTGGACGTTGCGGCCCATGACGACCATGTCGCCCTCGGCGTTTTCGAGCAGGTTGCGGTTCTTGATCTCGAGAACGCCCTCCTGGCTCGACTCCACGAAGGACTGGTCGGCCACGTTCGCCGCGCCGCCGATGTGGAAGGTCCGCATGGTGAGCTGCGTGCCCGGCTCGCCGATGGACTGGGCGGCGATGATGCCGACCGCCTCGCCGATGTTGACCATGGTGCCGCGCGCGAGGTCTCGCCCGTAGCACTTCACGCAGATGCCGTCCTTCACCTCGCAGGTGAGCGCGGAGCGCATGTAGACCGACTGCACGCCGGCCGCCTCGATCGCCAGCGCGTCCTTCTCCTCGATGAGCTGGTTGCGCGCGACGAGCACCTCGCCGGAGGCGGGGTGCACGACGTCCTCGTTCGGCACGCGGCCGAGGATGCGCTCGCTGAGCGGGGACTTGATGTCGCCGCCCTCGATCACCGCGGCGATGGTGATGCCTTCCTCGGTGCCGCAGTCCTCGACCTGCACGATGCAGTCCTGCGCCACGTCGACCAGACGCCGCGTCAGATAGCCGGAGTTGGCGGTCTTGAGCGCGGTGTCGGCGAGACCCTTGCGGGCGCCGTGGGTCGAGTTGAAGTACTCTCCCACCGTCAGGCCTTCCTTGAAGTTCGAGATGATCGGCGTCTCGATGATCTCGCCCGACGGCTTGGCCATCAGGCCGCGCATGCCGGCGAGCTGCTTCATCTGGGTGGGCGAGCCGCGGGCGCCGGAGTGGCTCATCATGTAGACCGAGTTCGGCTCGAGCTGGCGGCCGGCGTCGTCGTATCGGACGGCGGAGATCTCGGCCATCATCGCGTCGGCGACCTTGTCGGTGCACTTCGACCAGCGGTCGACCACCTTGTTGTACTTCTCGCCCTGGGTGATCAGGCCGTCCTGGTACTGCTGCTCGAACGCCTTCACGTCGAGACGCGCGGCCTCCACGATGTCCCACTTGTCGTCGGGGATCATCATGTCGTCCTTGCCGAACGAGATGCCGGCCTTGAACGCCTGGGTGAAGCCGAGCGTCATGATCCGGTCGCAGAAGATCACAGACTCCTTCTGGCCGCAGTGGCGGTAGACGGTGTCGATCACCTCCTGCACCTCGCGCTTGCGCAGCAGGCGGTTGACGATCTCGAAGTCGATGTTGACGTTCTTGGGAAGCAGGTTGGCTAGCATCATCCGGCCTGGCGTGGTCTGGACCCGCTGCAAGACCGGGTTCCCCTCCTCGTCCACCGTCTCGAAGCGGGTCGTGATCTTGGAGTGGATGGAGATCTGCCCGTCCGTCATGGCGTGCTCGATCTCGCTCATGTCGGCGAAGGCGCGGCCCTCGCCGGGCGCGCCCTGCTTCTCCAGCGAGATGTAGTAGAGCCCGAGCACCATGTCCTGCGACGGCACGATGATCGGCTTGCCGTTGGCCGGCGACAGCACGTTGTTGGTGGCCATCATCAGCACGCGGGCTTCAAGCTGGGCCTCCAGCGAGAGCGGCACGTGCACGGCCATCTGGTCGCCGTCGAAATCGGCGTTGAAGGCGGCGCAGACCAGCGGGTGAAGCTGGATCGCCTTGCCCTCGATCAGCACCGGCTCGAAGGCCTGGATGCCGAGGCGGTGCAGGGTGGGCGCGCGGTTCAGCAGCACCGGGTGCTCGCGGATGACCTCGTCAAGGATGTCCCAGACCTCCGGGCGCTCCTTCTCCACAAGCTTCTTTGCTTGCTTGACGGTGCTGGAGTAGCCCTTCGCGTCGAGCCGCGAGTAGATGAACGGCTTGAACAGCTCCAGCGCCATCTTCTTCGGCAGGCCGCACTGGTGCAGCTTCAGCTCGGGCCCGGTCACGATCACCGAGCGGCCCGAGAAGTCGACGCGCTTGCCGAGCAGGTTCTGGCGGAACCGGCCCTGCTTGCCCTTGAGCATGTCCGACAGCGACTTCAGCGGCCGCTTGTTGGTGCCGGTGATCACGCGACCGCGGCGGCCGTTGTCGAACAGCGCATCCACCGACTCCTGCAGCATCCGCTTCTCGTTGCGGATGATGATGTCGGGCGCGCGCAGCTCGATCAGCCGCTTGAGGCGGTTGTTGCGGTTGATGACGCGGCGGTAGAGGTCGTTGAGGTCGGAGGTCGCGAAACGGCCGCCGTCGAGCGGCACCAGCGGGCGCAGTTCGGGCGGGATGACCGGCACGACCGTCAGGATCATCCACTCCGGCCGGTTGCCGGATTCGATGAAGCTCTCGACCAGCTTCAGCCGCTTGATGATCTTCTTGGGCTTCAGCTCGCCGGTGGCCTCCTTGAGCTCCTCGCGCAGCTTCTCGGCCTCGGCCTCGAGGTCGATGCCGGCGAGGATCTCGCGGATCGCCTCGGCGCCGATGCCGGCGGTGAAGGCGTCCTCGCCGTACTCGTCCTGCTTCTCCAGATACTGCTCCTCGGTGAGAAGCTGCATGTGGGTGAGGTCGGTCAGACCCGGCTCAAGCACCACGTACTTCTCGAAGTAGAGGATCTGCTCAAGGTCGCGCAGCATCATGTCGAGCATCAGGCCGATGCGCGACGGCAGCGACTTGAGGAACCAGATGTGGGCCACGGGCGCGGCCAGCTCGATATGGCCCATGCGCTCGCGCCGGACCTTCTGGAGCGTGACCTCGACGCCGCACTTCTCGCAGGTGACGCCGCGATACTTCATGCGCTTGTACTTGCCGCACAGGCACTCGTAGTCCTTGATCGGACCGAAGATGCGGGCGCAGAACAGGCCGTCGCGCTCGGGCTTGAACGTGCGGTAGTTGATCGTTTCCGGCTTCTTGATCTCGCCGAAGGACCACGAGAGAATCCGCTCCGGGCTCGCGAGCGAGATCTTGATCTCGTCGAAGCCGCGCGGGGCGGGGGTCGGGTTGAAGATGTTGAGTTCCTGGTTCATGTCAGGCTCCTCTATCTTCCCAAAACAAAACAACGTCCCGCTGCGCGCGCCTGTTGGGCGTCAGGCGCGCGCGGACGGTCGGGACGCGCTTATTCGGTCGCGCTGTCGAGCAGTTCGACGTTGAGGCCCAGCGAGCGGATTTCCTTCACGAGCACGTTGAAGCTCTCCGGGATGCCCGCCTCGAAGGTGTCCTCGCCCTTCACGATGGCCTCGTAGACCTTGGTGCGGCCGGCGACGTCGTCGGACTTCACGGTCAGGATCTCCTGCAGCGTGTAGGCGGCGCCGTAGGCCTCCAGGGCCCAGACCTCCATCTCGCCGAAGCGCTGGCCGCCGAACTGCGCCTTGCCGCCCAGCGGCTGCTGGGTGACGAGGCTGTAGGGGCCCGTCGAGCGCGCGTGGATCTTGTCGTCCACAAGATGGTGCAGCTTGAGGATGTATTTAACCCCCACCGTCACCTTCCGGCTGAACGCCTCGCCGGTGCGCCCGTCGAAGACCGTCGACTGGCCCGAGACGTCGAAGCCCGCCATCTTGAGGCGCTCGTTGATGTCGGCCTCCTTGGCGCCGTCGAAGACCGGCGTGGCGATGGGAACGCCCGCCTGCACGTTCTCCGCCGCCTCGATGAACTCGTCGTCGTTCATGTCGACGGTGGCCGCCTGATAGACGTCCTCGCCGTAGACCATCTTCATGGCGTCGCGCACGGGGGTCATGTCGCCGGAGCGGCGATACTGCTCCAGGCTCTCGCGGACGACGCCGCCGAGGCCGCGCGCGGCCCAGCCCATATGCGTCTCTAGGATCTGCCCGACGTTCATCCGGCTCGGCACGCCGAGCGGGTTGAGCACGACGTCGACGGGCGTGCCGTCCTCGAGGAACGGCATGTCCTCCTCGGGAACCACCTTGGAGATGACGCCCTTGTTGCCGTGGCGGCCGGCCATCTTGTCGCCGGGCTGGAGCTTGCGCTTCACCGCGACGAACACCTTGACCATCTTCATGACGCCGGGGGGCAGGTCGTCGCCGCGGCGAACCTTCTCCACCTTGTCGTCGAAGCGGGCCTTAAGCGTCTTCTTCTGGGCGTCGTACTGGCCGTTGAGCGCCTCGATCTCGGCGGCCTCGGCCTCTTCGCCCAGCACGAGCTGCCACCACTGGCCGCGGCTCAGCGTCTCCAGCAGCGCCTCGTCGATGACGGAGCCGGCCTTGACGCCCTTCGGGCCCTTGATCGCCCTCTTGCCGAGCAGGATGGCCTTGAGGCGCGCGTAGATGTTGCGCTCGAGGATCGCCACCTCGTCGTCGCGGTCGCGCGCGAGACGCTCGATCTCCTCGCCCTCGATCTGCAGGGCGCGCTCGTCCTTGTCGACGCCGTGGCGGTTGAAGACGCGCACCTCGACGATGGTGCCGTAGTCGCCCGGCGCCATGCGCAGCGAGGTGTCGCGCACGTCCGACGCCTTCTCGCCGAAGATGGCGCGGAGCAGCTTCTCCTCCGGCGTCATCGGGCTCTCGCCCTTCGGCGTGATCTTGCCGACGAGAATGTCGCCCGGCCCCACTTCGGCGCCGATGTAGACGATGCCCGCCTCGTCGAGGTTGCGCAGCGCCTCCTCGCCGACATTGGGGATGTCGCGCGTGATCTCCTCCGGCCCGAGCTTGGTGTCGCGGGCCATCACCTCGTATTCCTCGATGTGGATCGAGGTGAACACGTCGTCCTTCACGATGCGCTCGGAGATGAGGATGGAGTCCTCGTAGTTGTAGCCGTTCCACGGCATGAACGCGACGAGCACGTTCTTGCCGAGCGCCAGTTCGCCGAGATCGGTGGACGGGCCGTCCGCGATCACGTCGCCCTTCTGAACCGTGTCGCCCACCTTCACCAGCGGGCGCTGGTTGATGCAGGTGTTCTGGTTGGAGCGCTGGAACTTGCGCAGGCGATAGATGTCGACGCCCGGGTCGCCGGCGTTGAGATCGTCGGTCACCCGGACGACGACGCGGGTGGCGTCGACCTGGTCGATCACGCCGCCGCGCCGCGCCGCGATGGCCGCGCCGCTGTCGCGCGCCACGATCTCCTCGATGCCGGTGCCCACGAACGGGGCCTCGGCGCGCAGCAGCGGCACCGCCTGGCGCTGCATGTTCGAGCCCATCAGCGCGCGGTTGGCGTCGTCGTTCTCGAGGAACGGGATCAGCGAGGCCGCGACCGAGACGAGCTGCTTCGGCGACACGTCGATGAGGTCGATGTTCTCGCGCGGGTTCAGCATGAACTCGCCGCCCTTGCGGGTGGAGACGAGTTCGGAGACGAAGCGCCCCTCCTCGTCGAGTTCGGCGTTGGCCTGCGCGATGACGTGGCGCATCTCCTCGGTGGCCGAGAGGTAGATCACGTCGTCGGTCACGCGGCCGTCGGTCACGCGGCGGTAGGGCGTCTCGATGAAGCCGTACTTGTTGACGCGCGCGAAGCTCGCCAGCGAGTTGATGAGGCCGATGTTCGGCCCCTCCGGCGTCTCGATCGGGCACATGCGGCCGTAGTGGGTCGGGTGGACGTCGCGCACCTCGAAGCCGGCGCGCTCACGGGTCAGGCCGCCTGGGCCAAGCGCCGAAAGGCGACGCTTGTGGGTCACTTCCGAGAGCGGGTTCGTCTGGTCCATGAACTGCGAAAGCTGGCTGGAGCCGAAGAACTCGCGCACCGCGGCCGCCGCGGGCTTGGCGTTGATCAGGTCCTGCGGCATCACGGTGTCGATCTCGACGGAGCTCATGCGCTCCTTGATCGCGCGCTCCATGCGCAGCAGGCCGACGCGGTACTGGTTCTCCATCAGCTCGCCGACCGAGCGCACGCGGCGGTTGCCGAGGTGGTCGATGTCGTCCACCTCGCCGCGGCCGTCGCGCAGGTCCACCAGCGCCTTGATGACGGCGATGATGTCCTCGGAGCGGAGCGTGCGCATGGTGTCCGGCGCGTCGAGCTCCAGACGCATGTTCATCTTCACGCGGCCGACGGCGGAGAGGTCGTAGCGCTCGGGGTCGAAGAACAGGCTCTCGAACAGCGTCTTGGCGCCTTCGAGGGTCGGCGGCTCGCCGGGGCGCATCACGCGGTAGATGTCGATCAGGGCGTCGTCGCGCGAGCGGTTCTTGTCCACCGCCATCGAGGTGCGGATGTACGGGCCGATGTTGACGTTGTCGATGTCGAGCGTCGGAATGTCCGTCACGCCCGCGTCGAGCAGCGTCTGCACGTTCTCCTCGTGCAGCTCGTCGCCGGCCTCGACGTAGATGAGGCCGGTCTCCTCGTTGATGACGTCGATGGCGGCGAAGCGGCCGTAGATCGCCTCGAACGGCTCGAGCGTCGCCTTCACGCCGTCCTCGGCGAGCTTCTTGAGCTTGCGCGGGGTCAGCTTGTCGCCGGCCTTGGCGACGATCTCGCCGGTGTCGGCGTCGACCAGCGCATGCGTCGGCTTGGAGCCCTTCAGCCGCTCGGGGTTGAACGGCACCGACCAGCCCTCGCCGTGGCGGGCGTAGGCGACGCGCTCGAAGAACGTGTCGCAGATCGCTTCCTGATCGAGGCCGAGCGCGTAGAGCAGCGTCGTGACCGGCAGCTTGCGGCGGCGGTCGATGCGCGCGAACACCACGTCCTTGGCGTCGAACTCGAAGTCGAGCCAGGAGCCGCGGTAGGGGATGATCCGGCTGGCGAACAGCAGCTTGCCCGAGCTGTGCGTCTTGCCCTTGTCATGGTCGAAGAACACGCCCGGCGAGCGGTGCATCTGGCTGACGATCACGCGCTCGGTGCCGTTGACGATGAAGGTGCCGTAGCCGGTCATGAGCGGCATGTCGCCCATGTAGACGTCCTGCTCCTTGATGTCCTTCACGGAGCGGGCGCCGGTGTCCTCGTCGACCTCGAACACGATCAGCCGCAGCGTCACCTTGAGCGGCGCCGCGTAGGTCATGTCGCGCTGCTGGCACTCCTCGACGTCGTATTTCGGCGGCTCGAGTTCGTAACGGACGAACTCCAGCGTCGCGGTCTCGTTGAAATCCTTGATCGGAAAGACCGACTGGAAAACGCCCTGCAAACCCTCGCCGTCGGTGGGGGTCGGACCCTCGCCGCTGTCGAGGAAAAGGTCGTACGAGCTCTTCTGAACCTCGATGAGGTTGGGCATCGCCGCAACCTCGCGGATCTTACCGAAATGCTTGCGAATGCGTTTGCGGCCGGAATGCGTCTGCGCCATGCTCGTCCTCAAGCCTGCCGTCCGCGGCGGCCGCTGGGGCGTGCGGCGCCATGGACTTGCGGGATGCTGCCTGCGGTCCAATGCTTACGCGCCGCCTGCCCACGCGGCGCGTCCGGACCGTTCGCACCCTCCGGGGCCCATATCGGGCCCGGGACGCTGCGAATCGTAAACATCGGGTTGACGATGCGAATCACACCGTCAACCCTGAAAGCTTAACAAGCCGTTAATGCGGCGCACCCAAGGCGCGCCGCATCTCGATCACTTAAGCTCGACCTTGGCGCCGGCCTCTTCGAGCTTCTTCTTGATCTCCTCGGCCTCGGCCTTCGGAGCCTGCTCCTTCACGGCCTTGCCGCCGGCCTCGACGAGGTCCTTGGCTTCCTTGAGGCCGAGACCCGTGATGGCGCGGACTTCCTTGATCACGTTGATCTTCTTCTCGCCGGCCTCGACGAGGATCACGTCGAACTCGGTCTTCTCCTCGACTTCCTCGGCCGCGGCGCCGCCGCCGACCGGGCCGGCCATCATCACCGCGCCGCCGGCGGCGGGCTCGATGCCGTAGTCGTCCTTCAGGATCTGCTTGAGCTGGGTCGCTTCGAGCAGGGTCAGGCCGACGATCTCTTCGGCCAGTTTCTTCAGATCAGCCATTGTGTCACTTCCATCTCAAAGGGTTCGCATCTGGTCCGTCGCGTGGGCCGCGATCGGGACCGCATGGGCGCCGAGCGCCAGGTCTCAGGCGGCCTCCCGCTCCTCCAGCGTGCTGAGCACGCCGGCGATGTTGGAGGCGGGCGCCCCGATCGCGCTGGCGAGGTTCGAGGCCGGCGCGCCGATGCAGGCGGCGATGGAGGCGAGAACCTCCTCGCGCGACGGCAGCGACGCCACGGCCTTCACGCCCTGCTCGTCGAGGATCTCGGGGCCCATGGCCCCGCCGAGAATCACGAACTTGCCGTTCTTCTTGGCGTAGGCCTCCACCACTTTCGCGGCGGCCACGGGATCTTCTGAGTAGGCGAGAACCGTCTGCCCCTTGAGCAGCTTCTCCATGCCTTCGCACGGTTTGCCTTCAAGGGCGATCCTGGCGAGCCTGTTCTTGGCGACGCGGACCTTGCCTCCAGCTGCACGCATCTGGGAGCGAAGGTCCTGCATCTCGGCGACCGTGAGTCCCGCGTAGTGCGCCACGACGACGACGCCAGAGTCCGTGAAGATCTGGCCGAGTTCCTCGACCGCGGTCTGCTTCTGGGCTCTGTCCACTAGGTCTCTCCAGTCAGTGGCGGGAAACTTCCCGCCGGCTCGTCTCGCCGCCGCCTTGATCGGCGCCGGCGTTCTCGGGTCCCGTCCGGGTTCCCGACCAGGGCCGCCCCGCCGCGCATCGCGGCGAATTCCGGTCCAGCTCGTTCCCCGTCTATGGCGGGAGATTAAGGCTCGGGGTCTCCCCCTCGCCGCCCGCCGTCTCGGACAGGGGGCGCCGGCGCCCGGAGGCGCCGCCGCCCGTCATCCCGCGCCTCGCGGCGCGGAAAGGCTTACTCCGCCGCCTGGGCCGGCTGCGCCGACCCGGTTGCGGTGCTCACGTCCACCGTCACGCCCGGGCCCATCGAGGAGCTGAGCGACAGCTTCTTGAGGTAGGTGCCCTTGGCCCCGGTCGGCCGGGCGCGGCTGACCGCGTCCACGATCGAGCGGATGTTCTCGGCGAGCTTGGCCGCGTCGAACGACGCCTTGCCGACGCCGGCGTGAATGATGCCGGCCTTCTCGACGCGGAACGTCACCTGGCCGCCCTTGGCCGCCTCGACGGCGCCTTTGACGTCCATCGTCACGGTGCCGATCTTGGGGTTCGGCATCAGGCCGCGGGGGCCGAGGATCTTGCCGAGCCGGCCGACGATCGGCATCATGTCGGGCGTCGCGATGCAGCGGTCGAACTCGATGGTTCCGCCCTGCACGGTCTCCATCAGGTCTTCCGCGCCCACGACGTCGGCGCCCGCCGCCTTGGCCTCGTCGGCCTTGGCGCCGCGCGCGAACACGCCGACGCGCACCGTCTTGCCGGTGCCGTTCGGCAGGGTCACCGAGCCACGGACCATCTGGTCGGCGTGGCGCGGATCGACGCCGAGGTTGAGCGCGACCTCGATCGTCTCGTCGAATTTTGCCGACGCGTTCGCCTTGACGAAGGCCACGGCCTCCTCGAGCGAGATCGCCGCCTCGGGCCGGACCTGCCGCGCAGCCCGGATACGCTTGCCGCCCTGCGCCATCAGCCCTTCACCTCGATGCCCATGGACTTCGCCGAGCCCAGAATGATCTTCATCGCCGCCTCGACGTCCGTCGCGTTCAGATCGGGCATCTTGGCCTCGGCGATCTCGCGGACCTGCTTCAGCGAGATCGATCCCGCCACCGCCTTGCCGGGGGTCTTGCCGCCCGACTTGAGCTTCGCCGCCTTCTTGATGAAGAACGACGCCGGGGGCGTCTTCATCTCGAAGGTGAACGACTTGTCGGCGTAGTAGGTGATGACGACGGGCGTCGGCGCGCCGGGCTCCATCTCCTGCGTCTTGGCGTTGAATTCCTTGCAGAACGCCATGATGTTGATGCCGCGCTGACCCAGCGCCGGGCCGATGGGCGGCGACGGGTTCGCCTTGCCCGCGGGCACCTGCAGCTTCAACTGGCCTACGACCTTCTTGGCCATGCCTCGTTCACTCCTGACCCATGCCGGACGGTCGCGACCGCCGGCGCTTCAATGGCCGTGGTGCGGGGGCCGACGGCGCGCCGCCTCCCCCTCCCACGTCTCGACGCCTCAGCTCGCCTTGGCGACCTGCGCGTATTCCAGTTCGACCGGGGTCGCGCGCCCGAAGATCGACACGGCGACCTTGAGGCGGGCGTTGGCCTCGTCGATGTCCTCGACCTGGCCCGAGAAGCTCTCGAACGGCCCTTCGGTGACGCGCACCGTCTCGCCGATCTCGAAGCTGATCTGCGGGCGCGGGCGCTCGGCGGCGTCGCTCACCTGCCCGATGATGCGCTCGACCTCGCTGTCGCGCAGCGGCATCGGGCGGCCCTGCGGCCCCAGGAAACCCGTCACGCGGTTCGTGGAGGTGATGAGGTTCTGCACTTCCGGCGTCATGTCGCACTTCACCAGCACATAGCCGGGCATGAAGCGCCGCTCGGTGTGGACCTTCTGGCCGCGCCGGATCTCGACCACCTCTTCGGTGGGCACCAGCAGCTCCTCGATCCACTCCTCGATGTTCTTCTGACGCGCGCCTTCGCGGATCGCCTCGGCGACCTTCTTCTCGAAGTTCGACAGCACGCTCACCGTATACCAGCGCATCGCCATCGTGCCTGTCGCCCCGCCTGCTTTGCGCCGCCCGACCGACGAACGCCTTTCGTGGGGCATGACGCGAATCGCCAGACCCCTGATTTAGTGCGAGCGCGTGGCGTATCCCCGCCAGACAGCCCGCGTCAACCCTCGGTCAACCGGCGCGCGGCTTCCGAGGTCGGCCCGCGTCGTCAGAAACGGGAGGTGAGGATGACGTCGACGCCGAGGCCGAGCAGCCAGTCGACGAAGAAGAAGAAGATCGCCGCCACGGCCGCCATCACGAAAACCATCACGGTGGTCAGCAGCGTCTCGCGGCGCGTCGGCCAGACGACCTTCGCGGTTTCCGCGCGGACCTGCTGGATGAACTGTGCCGGGTTGACGCGCGCCATGGGCGACTGCTCCTCAAACTGCGCTGGCAGGGGCGATAGGACTCGAACCTACGACCCTCGGTTTTGGAGACCGATGCTCTACCAACTGAGCTACACCCCTCCACGCGCAGGCGGGGTATAGGGGCAAGCGGCGGGGCTGCGCAAGGGGGCGCGGCCTCGGTCAGAGCCCTTCGACGAGCACGACCGTCGACCGGGCGTTGCCGCGCCGCAACTGCTTGGCGGGCGCATAGTCCGGGCTGGCGAGATAGGCCTGCGCCGACGCCATGTCCGGGAACTCGATGATCACCATGCGGGTGGGCCGCCACAGGTCCGCGTCGTCGACGTGGAGCGCCCCGCCGCGTGCGCGGTAGACGCCGCCGAAGCGTTCCGCGAGCGCCTTGGCCTGGGTCTTGTAGGCCTCATAGGCCTCGGCGTTCTCGATGGCCGTGTCGGCGATGAGGTAGGCGGCCATGACATGCGCTCCTTCTGGGCGTCGCGTCGGCGCGACGCGGGGAGCCTTTCATGCGCGGGGCCCGCGCGCCATCAAGACGAAAGGCCCCGCCGGATGTCTCCGGCGGGGCCCTGGGCCGTGCGGCGCCGGCGTGCGGCGTCGCTTACGCGTCGTCGCCCTTCACGGGCTTCCAGACGCGCTTGTTGACGAAGTAGAGCAGCACCGCGAGCACGCCGAGCCAGATGAAGTTGCGCAGGCCGGCCTCCTTGCGCTCCATCATCTTGGGCTCCGCCGCCCACATCAGAAAGGCGGAGACGTCCTCGGCATGCTGGTCGGCGGTCGCGGGCGTGCCGTCGGCGTACTCGACCAGACCCTCGTAGATCTGGGCCGGCATGGCGATCCACGAGCCCGGCACCGTGCGGTGGCCGTGCTCGTCGAGGCACTCCTCGGGGTAGCCGCCGGCGGCGAAGGCGGCGTTGTAGTAGCCGCCGATGTCGCTATCGAGGGCGCACTCGGGCGTGTCGTGATAGCCCATCATCAGAGAGTAGATGTACTCGGGCCCGCCGGTGCCCTTCATGAGCTGGTTGACGCCGGTGCCGATCGGGCCGTGGAAACCGGCCCGCGCCTTGGCCATCAGGCTGAGATCCGGCGGATGGCCCTCGCCGTAGTACTCCGGCGTCGGGAAATGGTCGAAGGGCGCGCCGGGGCGCATCTCCTCGGGGTCGTCCTCCCGCGGGAATTCGTGCTGCGCGGCGAAGGCCTTGACCTGCTCCTCGGGAAAGCCCGGCCCGTCCTCGGCGCCCAGATGCCGGAACGCGAGGTACTGCATGCCGTGGCACGACGAGCAGACCTGGTTGTAGATCTGGTAGCCGCGCTGGAGCTGGGCCTGGTCGAAGACGCCGAACGGGCCCTCGAACGAGAACGCCTTGTCGGTGATCTCGGTCTTTACCTCGGCGGCCGCCGCCGGCCCGGCGAGGCCCGCCGCGGCCAGCGCCGCGGCGAGGATGAAGCGGTTGGTGCGCATCGTGGTCATTCCTTTCCGCGCTTACTCGGCCGGCGTGGCGGCGGCGCCGCCCTGAGCGGGCGCGTGCTTGGGATGCTCGGCCTCGAAGGCGGCCTCGATCGAGGCGGGCTGCGCGTCGGGCCGTTCGATGACGCCGAGAACCGGCAGGATCACCAGGAAGTAGGCGAACCAGTAGAGCGTCGCGAGCTGGCTGATGATGACGTAGGGCTGCTCGGCCGGCATCGCGCCCACCCACATCAGCACGAAGAAGTCCACGACGAGCCCGTAGAACGCCAGCTTGAACGTCGGGCGATAGCGGCCCGAGCGCACGCGCGAGGTGTCGAGCCACGGCGCGAGCGCCAGCAGGGCGATGGCGCCGAACATGGCCAGCACGCCGCCGAGCTTGCTGTCGATGAACAGGATGTCGAACGTGATCGCGCGGAGCATCGCGTAGAACGGCAGGAAGTACCATTCCGGCACGATGTGGGCCGGCGTCGCGAGCGGGTTCGCCTCGATGTAGTTGTCGGGGTGACCCAGGTAGTTCGGCATGAAGAACACGAACACCACGAACAGCATCAGGAACAGCACGAGGGCGTACATGTCCTTGATGGTGTAGAAGGGGTGGAACGGCACCGTGTCCTTCTTCACCACCTCGATGCTGTCGCGACGCACTTCGACGCCGGTGGGGTTGTTGTTGCCGGTGGTGTGGAACGCCCAGATGTGGACGACGGTGAGGCCCGCGATCACGAACGGCACGAGATAGTGCAGCGAGAAGAAGCGGTTCAGTGTCGGGTTGTCGACCGAGAAGCCGCCCCACAGCCACGTCACGATGCTGTCGCCGACCAGCGGGATGGCCGAGAACAGGTTGGTGATCACGGTCGCGCCCCAGAACGACATCTGCCCCCAGGGAAGCACGTAGCCCATGAACGCCGTCGCCATCATCGCGAGATAGATCAGGATGCCGATGATCCAGGTGATCTCGCGCGGCGCCTTGTAGGAGCCGTAGAACAGCCCGCGGAAGATGTGGGCGTAGACGGCGATGAAGAAGAACGAGGCGCCGTTGGAGTGGACGTAGCGCAGCAGCCAGCCGCCGTTGACATCGCGCATGATGTGCTCGACCGACGCGAAGGCGTAGTCGACATGCGGCGTGTAGTGCATCACCAGCACGATGCCGGTGACGATCTGGATCACGAGGAAGATCGAGAGCATCACGCCCCAGATCCACATCCAGTTGAGGTTCTTCGGCGTCGGGAACGCCAGGAAGTCGAGCGCCATGCCGACGATCGGCAGCCGCGAGTGAAGCCACTTCTCGGAAGCGGTCTGCGGCTCGTAGTGCTCCTGAGGAATTCCGGCCATGTGCTTACGCCTTGTATTCTTCGAGAAGGGTGATGGTCGAACCGTCGAAGGCGAGCTCCGGGATGAACAGGTTCATCGGCGCGGGGCCTTTGCGGATGCGTCCGGCGGTGTCGTAGTGCGAGCCGTGGCACGGGCAGAACCAGCCGTTGTAGTCGCCCTGCTGCCCGAGGGGCACGCAGCCGAGATGGGTGCAGACCCCCATCATCACGACGTATTCGCCGTTCTCGCCGAGCGAGCGGTTCGCGTCCGTGGCCTCGGCGCCGGGCTCGTTGCCGCTGCGCGCGAGCGTGTCCTTGAGGTCGTCGAGCGGCGTGTCGCGCGCCGCCTCGATCTCGGCAGGGCTGCGATAGCGGACGAACACCGGCTTGCCGCGCCACTTAACCGTGAGCTGCTGCCCCTCCGACAGCGACGCGACGTCGATGTCGATGGTGGCGAGCGCAAGCACCGAGGCGCTCGGGTTCATCTGGTCGATCAGCGGCCACACCGCCGCGCCTGCCGTCACCGCGCCGACCGCGCCGGTCGCGACGAACAGGAAATCACGGCGGGAGCCTTCGTCTTCGGTCGTGGCGGTCAAGGGACAGCTCCTCAAGGCCTGCGCCGCGTGACGTTCCCGCGGCGGCTGCAACTGCGATTGGGCGGCGCCAGCCTTGCGCCGTCCGATGGTGTCCGTTCTAGGGCGCCGCTGCGCCGCTGACACCCCTGCGACGCGAACGCCGCGTCACGCGTGGCTTTAGCCCTCGTGACGCGCCGCGGCAACGGGACCAGAGGCCGCGCGTTCAAGCGCGCCATAACGCCTCAGCAGAGCTAGCGCGCGAAGCATGAGGAACAGGTGAAGGGCGGCCCATACCCCGTGGTTGCCGAAGATTTCCGCCGCCAGCCACGCCGCTGGAACGTAGACGGCCACCGAGACGAGCATCGCGTCGCGCATCCAGCGCGCCTGCGCGGCGCCGACGAAAACGCCGTCGAGCTGGAAGGCCGCGAAGCCCGCGAGGGGCGTCAGCGCGGCCCATGGCGCGAACTCGCGCGCCAGCGCCCGGACGTCCGGAGACGCCGACAGAAGGTCGATCAGCGGCCCCGAGCCGAGCAGAAGCGCGGCCGAGGCCGCCGCCGCGAGCCCGCCCGACCAGATCGACGTCGCGACCGCCGCGCGCCGCAGCGCGCGCCTGTCGCCCGCCCCGTAGGCCTGCCCCACCAGCGTCTCCGCCGCGATGGCGAAGCCGTCGAGCATGTATGCGGAACACTGGAAGAACTGCCACAGCACGACATTGGCCGCGAGGGCGGCGTCTCCCTGCAGCGAACCGAGCCGCGTCATCCAGGCGAAGGCGCCGATCAGCAGAAGGGTCCGCAGGAAGAGGTCGCGGTTAAGGGACATCAGTCGCGTCAATTCGTCGCGCCGCAGGATGCGCGGCCAATCCGGCCGCCAGCCGGGCCCGGCCAGCGCCGCGATCCGCCGCCGCGCCAGCCAGAGCCCGTAGGCGAGCCCCAGCCCGTGCGCGAGCCCGGTCGCCAGCGCCACGCCCTCCACGCCCCAGCCGAAGCCGAGCACGAAGAGCAGGTTGAGCGCGACGTTGCTCAGCGACACCACGAGCTGGTGCTGGAACAGCCGGCGCGTCATCTCCTGCCCGGAGAACCAGCCCATCAGGGCGTAGTTGCCGAGTTCGGCCGGCGCCGCCCAGATGCGCACGTCGAAATAGGCGCCGGCCAGCGCCTCCGCCTCGGCCGAGCCTTCGAAGAGCGCCAGCCCCGCCCAGCGCAGCCCGCCCCGGCACAGGATCAGCAGCGCCGCGATGCAG
>CAYGUQ010000017.1:0-23524 GCA_964352995.1 uncultured Rhodobacterales bacterium | reverse complement strand
GGGTTCTCGCCGCCGCGCCGGCGAGAACCCCGGGCGCCCGCGCGTCGCCGACGCGCAGCGCGGGGCCGTCCGGGCCGAGGTCGAAAACGCCGTCGAGGAAGTCGGTCAGCCCGATGAACCCGGCGACAAAGGCGTCCGACGGCGCGCGGTAGGCGGTCGCGGGGTCGGCGTCCTGCAGGATGCGGCCGCCCTCCATCACGATCACCTGATCCGACATGACCAGCGCTTCGCGCTGGTCATGGGTGACGTTCAGCGTCGTCACGCCCAGTTCGCGCTGGATGCGGCGGAACTCAAGCTGCATCTCCTCGCGCAGCTTGGCGTCGAGCGCTGCGAGCGGCTCGTCCAGAAGCAGGATGTCCGGCTCGAAGACGAGCGCGCGGGCGATGGCCACGCGCTGTTGCTGCCCGCCGGAGAGCTGATGCGGGCGCCGGTCGCCCAGCCCGCCGAGCTTCACCAGATCGAGATACCGCGCCACGCGGTCTGGGATCTCGCGGGCGTCGAAGCGGCGCATCTTCAGCGGGAACGCGACGTTCTGGGCCGCGGTCATGTGCGGAAACAGCGCGAGTTTCTGGAACACCATGCCGACCGAGCGCCGGTGCGGCGGCGTCTCGCCCACCGGGCGCCCGAAAATCCTGATCGAGCCGCCGGTCGGGGCGAGAAAGCCGGCGATCATCTGCAGCAGCGTCGTCTTGCCCGAGCCGGACGGGCCCAGAATAGTCAGGAAGCGGCCCTCCTCCAGCGCGAAGCTGGCGTCGCGCACCGCCACCGTGTTCCCGAAGCGCATCTGCACGCCCTGCGCCTGAACGGCGCATCGCGGCGCCTGCGCGCTCTCGGTGGCGAGGGGATGCATGGGCCCGCGGCTCTCCGGCTGGCGTGAGGGTGCGAGAGGCACGCTTCCGGCTGGTCGCCTTGATGTCAAGCTCGGCGACGCGCCTGACGCGCGGCGCCGCATCTCGCGTCAGATCGAGGCCAGAAAGCCGCCGTCGACGGCGAGACATTGCCCCGTGACATAGGCCGAGGCGTCGGAACAGAAGAATACGGCGGCCCCGGCGAGGTCGTCGAGCCTGCCGAACCGGCGCATCGGGATCTTGCCCTGCATCGCCTCCGCCCAGCCCGGGTCGGCGTAGAACGGCTCCGTCATCGCGGTGCGGAAGTAACCGGGTGAGATCGCGTTCACCCGCACGCCGTCCAGCGCCCATTCCGCCGCCAGCGCCCGCGTCATGCCAAGCAGCCCCGACTTCGAAGCGCCATAGGCGACCGCCGTGGGAACGCCGACGTGGGAGGTCAGCGAGCAGATGTTCAGGATGGCGCCGCCGCCGCCCCGCCTCATCTGCGCCGCCGCCGCCTGTGCGCAGAAGAAGGCGCCGCGCAGGTTGGTGTCGACGATCCTGTCCCACAGCGCGGCGTCCACCGCATGCGAGGCGCGCACCTCTTCGACGCCGGCGTTGTTGACGAGGATGTCCAGTCCGCCCAACGCCGCCGCCGCCTCCTCGACGCCGCGCGCGCAGTCGCCTTCGTCGCGCACGTCGAGCCGGACCGCGACGCCGCCGATCCCTCGCGCGGCCTCCGCCAGCCTGCTCTCGTCGCGACCGGCGACGGCAACTGCTGCCCCGGCGGACCTCAGCGCCCCGGCGATCGCCAGACCGATGCCGCCGCCGCCGCCCGTCACCAGCGCGCGCCGCCCCGAAAGATCGAACACCGCCGCCATATCTCCTCCCATGGCAAAATAATCGGCGCAGCATTCCGCGTCGCCGCCGGCGACGCCAGAGCCGGCGGCATGTTCGTGCCGGAAGCGGGAGGCGCAGGGGGCACCGCGACAGCTGCACGCCCGCTCGCAGTCACGCCAACGGGGCCGTTCCGAAGGTGGGGGTCGCAGCCGGGAGCGCCGGTGCCCGGCGCCCCAAGATCCCTGCGGTTCTTGGTCTTCAGACCGCCCGCGGCCTTGATCGGCCCCAGCTTCGGAGAGGTCCCGCAAGTTTCCGCAGTGTGGCGTCGACAACCCGGCTCCGTCGTCCGGCGACGCTCCGCATGGCGCCGCTAGCCTCCCGCCACGCCCGCGACGTTGACGTAGAGCGAATAGACGGATCGGCTCGCCGCCATGAAGAGCCTGCTGTTTGCGCGGCCTCCGAAGCACAGATTGGCGCAGCGTTCGGGCAGCGCGATCCGGCCAATCGGAGCGCCGTCCGGCGCGAAGACCATGACGCCGTCAAGCTCGTCCGATCCCAGTCCCCAGCCGCACCAGAGATTGCCCTCGACGTCGACGCGGAGCCCGTCGGGCGCGCCGCGCCCGGCGTCGATCAGCGTGCGCCTGCGGTCGAGCGATGCGCCGTCTCCGGCGACATCGAAGACGAGGATCTTGCGGTTCGGAACCCCGCGCGACTCCACGACGTAGAGGGCGCGCTCGTCCGGGGAGAAGGCGAGACCGTTCGGCCCCAGAACGTCGTCTGCGACGATGCGCGCCGAGCCGGCGTCGGGGTCGAGGCGATAGACGTTCTGGCCGAGTTCCGGCTCCTGCCGTCGCCCCTCGTAGTTTCCCTGAATGCCGAAGGGCGGATCGGTGAACCAGATCGAGCCGTCGGATCTGACGACCACGTCGTTGGGCGAGTTCAGCCGCTTGCCGTCATGGCCCTCGATCAGCACGGCGATGCGCCCGTCATGCTCGGTGCGCGTCACCCGCCGCCCGCCATGCTCGCAGGTGATCAGCCGTCCCTGGCGGTCGCGCGTCTGGCCGTTGGAGAAGTTCGAGGGCTGGCGGAACGCCGCGACCTGTCCCGTCACCTCGTCCCAGCGCATGATGCGGTCGTTCGGAATGTCGCTCCACAGCAGGTAACGCCCGTCGCCGAACCAGACCGGCCCCTCGCACCAGCGGCAGCCGGTGGCGAGGCGCTCGACCGCGGCGTGCGTCAACTTCAGCGCGTCGAAGCGCGGATCGAGCGAGATCACGCGGGGGTCGGGGTATCGCGCGGCCGGTCTCCAGCCGGGTGCGTCGTCGGCGCTGTCTGACATGCTCGCTCGATCGGTTGGCGCCGGGGCGTACCCGACGCGGGGTTCAGGTCACCGGGCCGGGGTTGAACAACGCAAGCTGGTTGTGCAGGCCCAGCCGCTCGGCGCAGGTCTTCTCGCCGCCGGCGACGGCGAGCAGGGTTTCGAAAATGCGCATGCCCATGGCCTCAAGCGAGAGGTTGGCGGAGATCACCGCGCCGGCGTCGACGTCCACGAGATCATGCCAGCGCCGCGCCAGATCGCTGCGCGTGACGACCTTGACGACGGGAACCTCCGCGAGGCTGTAGGGCGTGCCGCGCCCGGTCGTGAAGACATGCACGTTCATGCCGGCGGCGAGCTGCAGCGTGCCGCAGATGAAGTCCGACGCAGGCGTCGCGGCGAACAGCAGGCCCTTGCGCGACGCCCGCTCGCCGGCCGGGACGACGCCGGAGATCGGCATCGAGCCGGACTTGCTGATCGACCCCATCGCCTTCTCGACGATGTTCGACAGCCCGCCCGTCCTGTTGCCCGGCGTGGTGTTGGCGCTGCGGTCCGAGCGCCCCGCCGCGAGATAGGCGTCGTACCACGCCATTTCGCGGATGAGGTCCTGCGCGACCTCGGGCGTCGCGGCGCGGGCGACGAGGAGGTCGACGCCGTCGCGCACCTCGGTCACCTCCGAGAACATCACCGTGCCGCCCGCCCGCACGATGAGGTCCGCCGCGACGCCGAGCGCAGGGTTGGCCGTGACGCCCGAAAGCGCGTCGGACCCGCCGCACTGCATGCCGACGACGAGATCGGAGACCGGGCAGGTCACGCGCCTTCGGGCGTCGAGGATGAGCAGGCGCTTCTCGGCAGTCTCGAGGATCGACGCGATCATCGCCTGGAAGCCGTCATGGGTCTCGTTCTGGAGGGTGACGAGGCCATCGGCGCCGCCGTCCCCCGCCGCAAACAGTTCCGGAAACAGGCGCGAGGGCTGCAGCTTCTCGCAGCCGAGGCTCACGACCATGGTCGAGCCCGCAAGGTTTGGATTGCGCGCGATGTTGCGCAGCGTGCGGATCGGCACCGCCGCGCCCGGCGCGTCGATGGCGACGCCGCAGCCATAGGTGTGGTCGAGGGCGACGACGTCGTCGACGTTCGGGAAGCGCGGCAGAATCTCGCGCCGGATCCGCTCCACCGCATGCCCCACCACGCCAGAGACGCACTGAACGGTGTTCGTGATCGCGAGGATGTTGCGGGTCCCGACGCCGCCGTCGTGATTGCGGAAGCCCTGAAACGAGAACCCTTCCAGCGGGGCCGGCGCCGGCGGCGGGGGCGGCGGCGGCGCAAGCCTGTCGAGGGCCGGCGGCGGCGGCATGACGAGGTTGGTCTCGTCGACCCAGCCGCCCGCCGGGATCGCGCGCGCCGCCCAACCGATCAGCACGCCATAACGCAGCACCGGCGCGCCTTCGTCGAGGGCGGTCAGCGCGACCTTGTGAGCCTGAGGGACATGCTCGCGCAGGGTGAGCCCGTCGACCTCGGTTCCCGCCGCCAGCCCGCCGTCGTTCGCGACGACGGCGACGTTGTCGGCGGGGTGGATGCGGATCAGGCGCGGCAGGTCGATCATCGCTCAGTCCCGCCCGACCCCATGGCCCGCAGGCAGTTCGGGCGCGCGGACCATGGCCCCGATCTTCGGGGCGAAGTCCCGGGCGTCCGGCTGCGAGATCGGGCTCATGTCAATGACGCGCTCGCCTGCTGTGAGGCCGCCCGCCGCTGCGACGCCGCCTGCCGGCGCGCTCGCGGCGCCAGGAGCTTCCGGGGCCGTCGCGACAACCGCTTCAGCCTGCTCGGCCGCCGGCCGCGGCGTGTCGCAGACGCAGCCGCCCTGCCCGCCTGGCGCTTCGGGAACGCCGTTGCGCGAGCGCCGGCGAACCTCACGCCCGCCTCCGATCGGATGGCCGGCGGCGCGCGCGCCCATGACGCAGAGGTCGACGCGTCCGATCTTGCCCATGGCGTTCTCCCGAAATCGGCGAGGTCGGCATCCGGCGCGGCGCCATAGAGCCGCGCCGGTCAGTTCTCGTGAATGCCGTCGACGCAGAACAGGCCGCCCTGATAGAGGGCGTCCGCCTCGTCGCGGCCCGGCGGCGTCTTCTCGGCGTCGAGCCTGGCGCGAAACCGCTCCGAGTTGTCCTTCGGGCGCCACCCCAGATAGTCGACGCAGCCGTTGTCCCACCAGCGGGCGTCGTTGTCGGAGACGCCGTAGAGCACCGGGCAGCCGAGCCTCGGCACGCTGAAGACGCGCTCGATCAGCGACACCATGTCGTCCGCGCTCAGCCACGAATTCAGCATGCGGTGGCTCGGCGGCTCGGGAAAGCACGATCCAATGCGCACGCTCGCGGTCTCGATGCCGAACTTGTCGAAATACATGCGCGCCAGCGCCTCGCCGAACACCTTGGAGACGCCGTAGAGGCCGTCCGGCCGCACCGGGCTCGCGCTCGGGTCGAGCCGCGTGGTCTGCTCGTGAAAGCCGGTCGCGTGGTGCGAGCTGGCGAAGAAGATGCGCGGCCGGACCGACGACTTCCGCGCCGCCTCGTAGAGGTTGAACATGCCGTCGATGTTGGCGGCCCGGATCGTCTCCCACGTCCCCTCCACCGCCTTGCCGCCCATGTGGACGACGCCGTCGCAGCCCTCCGCCAGCGCCTCGACCGCGGCCTTGTCGCTCAGGTCGCAGTAGACGATCTCCTCGTTCGGGGCCGCCTCGCCGAGGCCGCCGCGCGCGCTCAGGCGGAGGGTCGCGGCGATGTGGCCGAGCCGCCTTCGGCAGATCGAGCCGAGATTGCCGTTGGCGCCGGTGATGAGAAGTTTCCGCAGCATGGTCGATGTCCTCGGACCGCGCCGCACGCCGGCGCAGGGATGGAGGCGGATGGCGCGGACGGAGAGCCCCCCCGCCCGCGCCGGTCATGGCCGCTCAGGAGCCGGTGTTCTGCACCGCCTCCAGAAGCTCGCCGCCATGCTTCTCCTTGAAGTCCTCGTAGACCGGGCCCATCCGGGCGCGGAACGCGTCGGTGTCGGCCTCGTTGATCTTCATGCCCTTGGCGCGGAGTTCGTCCAGCGCCTTGGCGCCGACTTCGGCCGTCAGCGCGATCTCGTAGTCCTGAAGCCGCGCGCCTTCCTCGACCAGCGCCTGCCGCTGCGCCTCGCTCAGCCCGCTCCACGTGCCCATGCTGACAGCGAAGATGCCCGGCGGCCGGAAATGCTGCGTCATCGAGAGATAGCCGGTGACCTCGTAGAAGCGGTCGTTCAGAACGTTGCCGGCGGCGTTCTCTCCGCCGTCGAGCACGCCCTGCTCCAGCGCGGTGTAGAGTTCGCTGTAGGACATCGGCGTCGCCGAGCCGCCCATGGCGTTGACGGTGTTCACCATCAGCGGGCTTTCCATGACCCGGATCTTCAGCCCGTCCATGTCTTCGGGCGTCACCACGGGGCGCACCTTGTTGAAGACGTTGCGATAGCCGTTGTCGAACCAGGCGAGTATCTTGACGCCGCGCGCCTCCGCCAGTTCGTTGAACCGCGCGCCGACCGGCCCCGACACCACAGCCTTGAAATGATCGGTGTCGCGGATGAGATAGGGCAGGCTGAAGAGGTCGAACTCGGGGATGAAACCCGCGACCGGCGCAGTAGAGACCTGCGCCATCTGGATGCTGCCCAGCATCATGCCCTCGATATAGTCCCGCTCGCCGCCGAGCTGGGCGCCGTCGAGCACCTCGATCGAAAGGCCGACGTCGCGCGCCGCGACCTGCTCGGCGAACCAGCGCAGCGAAACGTTGTGGTGGTGCGCGGGCCCCGTGACCGAAGCCACGCGGATCGTCTTGTCCGCGGCGACCGCGGGGACCGCCAGCACGCCCATGGACAGAGCCGCCGCCACGCCGGCGGCTTTCAGCATCGCTCTTCTGTTCATCGTGATGTTCCTCCCTGAAGAGACCGTTGTTTCGAGGTCTTCTCCGGCCGTCGGCCGGTGTTTCAGTCGCGCAGGGGCGAGACGCCGGCGGCGCGACCGTCAGCGCTGAACGGCGAAGTCGTCGGGCTCCGCCAGCACGAGCTTGTTGAGCGGCTTCACGCCGTCCTCCGTCACGGCGACGACCACCTCGACGCGATAGCCGCCGCCCGGCAGGTCATGGAGGTCCAGTTTGACCGCGAGCGTCATGCCCGCCTCGAGTTCGAAGTCGCTGTCCGAGCTCAGGTTCGGCGGCTCGACGACGTCGAGGCCGACCGCGTGGCCGACGCCGCGCAGGCCCTTGGCGTAGGGCGTGAAGTTCTTCGCGAAGCCGTGCGGCTCCAGTTCGCCGAGCAGCGTGTCGAAGATCGACCGGGCCGTCATGCCCGGCCGGATGGTCGGGATCACCTTCTTGAGCGCGCGATGGCCGACGACCAGCGCCCGCTCCTGCTCGGGGTCGGCGCCGGGCGTCAGGATGGTGATGCCGCCGTCGTTGCAGTAGTGGCCGACGGCGGGGTTGAAATCGAGCATGACGAACTCGCCCGGCTGGATCTTCCGGTCGGTGG
Organism: uncultured Rhodobacterales bacterium; assembly: GCA_964352995.1. Taxonomy (GTDB): domain Bacteria; phylum Pseudomonadota; class Alphaproteobacteria; order Rhodobacterales; family Rhodobacteraceae; genus Rubrimonas. Next base: position 16,009 of record CAYGUQ010000017.1, on the reverse strand, counting down.
CGCGCCAGGCGGGATAGTTGGTGTTCGGCCCCGACATCACCACGGTCGCCGAGCCGATGTCGGCGTTCATCCGGCGCGCGAGGCCTTCGGCGAGGCCGGCGACCTGGATCTCGGTCATGCCCACCTTCACGGCCTTCGCGGCCTCCTTCAGCACCGCGTCGTTGATGTCGGCGGCCTCCTCCATCAGCGCGATCTCGGCCGCGGACTTGATTTTGCGCAGGTCGAGCATGATGTCGTCGCGCCCCTCGATGGCGGCCTCCGGCACGGCGGCGCGAAGCTGCTCGTAGATCTCGACGGGCAGGATGTTCTTTCCCACCAGCGCGATCCTGCTCGCGCGCCCGACGATCGGCGCGAAGACCTGCGGAAAGTCGGAATAGGGACGATGGATGCCGCGCACGTCGTCGATCCAGCACATGTCCTTCGCGGCGTAGGCGTTCAGCCGGCCCAGAAACACCACCGGCGCGGCGTCGCCGACGATCAGCACGAGCTGCGGCGACTCCTCGATGACGTTGATCGGCTTGTAGTCGGTGACGTAGGTCGAATGCCCCGAGCGATACTCGTCGGAGTAGACGATGAGCGCGTCATAGCCCTCGGAGGTCATCCGCCGCCGCAGGTTCTCCGTCCTCTGCTCCAGCTCTTTGCGCGAAATGCCCACGGCGGATCTCCTTACTGAAGTCGGCTAGCGGCCGAAGACGTTCGGCACGGTCATGACGAGAGCGGGGACCACTGCGCAAAGCAGCAGGATCGCGATCAGCACGGCGCAGAACGGCACCAGCCCGCGGAAGGCCTGCGAGATCGTGATCCCTGCGATGGCGCAGCAGATGTAGGTGAGGATGCCGACCGGCGGCGTCACGGAACCGATGACCACCGCCATGACCAGCACCACGCCGAAGAACACCGGGTCGATTCCGAGGCCGAGCACCACCGGCAGCAGCACGGGCGTGAAGATGATCAGGATCGGAATGCCCTCGATGAACAGTCCGAGCATGAGGATGAAGACGAGGATCAGCAGCAGCGCGACCGTCGGATCGGCCGAGACCCCGCCGAGCACGTCGAGCACCGCCGCGCCGAAGCCGGCCCAGGCGAGCAGCCAGGCGAAGGAGGTCGCCATGGCGATCAGGAACATCGCCGCCGCGGTGGTGACGGCGGCGCTCACCAGAAGCTCGCCGACCAGCCTGAAGGTGAGCGTCCTGTAGACGAACGTGCCCACCAGCGCGGCATAGGCGACGGCGACGACGCCCGCCTCGGTCGCCGTGAACACGCCCGAGAAGATGCCGCCGAGAATGATCACGGGCATCGCCAGCGCCCAGGCCGCGCCGCGCAGCGAGCCGAGGACCGGGGGCAGTTCGCTGCGGGACGGAGCCGGATAGTTGCGCTTCTTGGCGATGACATAGGCCATCGCCATCAGACCGAGACCGACCATCACGCCCGGCACGAATCCGCCAAGGAAAAGCTGCGCGATCGAGACGTTCGCGATCGAGCCGTAGATCACCATCATGATGCTCGGCGGGATGATCGGCCCCATCGCGCTCGACGAGGCGTTGACCGCGACGGCGTAGTCGGCGTCGAAGCCGTTCTTCTTCATCGCCGGGATCATCATTGACCCGAGCGCCGAGGCGTCGGCGGTCGCCGAGCCGGAGATCCCGGAGAAGAACATGCTCGACACGATCGAGACATGGGCGAGGCCGCCGCGGATATGGCCCACCAGCGAGCGCGCGAAGTTCACGATCCGCTCGGTGATGCCGCAGGCGTTCATCAGCTCGCCCGCGATGATGAAGAACGGGATGGCCAGCAGCGTGAACGAGTCGACGCCCACGAAGGCGCGCGTGACGATGCTGTTGATCGGCAGGGTGTCGTCGAGCAGCAGCGTCGTCGCCGCCGCTATCCCGAGCGCGAACGCGATCGGCATGTTGATCAGCAGCAGGACGAAGAAGGTCGAGAACAGGATCGTCAGCATCCCTCAGCCCTCCCCGCCCGGCCTGGAGCGAAGGTCGCCGACGATGCGCTCGACGCAGATCAGGAAGATCAGCGCCATCGAGGCGGGAATGGCGATGTAGATCCACGACATCTGCACGCCGAGGGCCGGCGAGCGCTGGAACATGTTAATGTCGATGACCGGGTAGCTCGCGTAGATCACGGTGAGCGCGAACGCCGCGATCAAGCCGCTCGTCAGCGCGTCGAGCCCGCGCCGCAACGGCGGCGGCAACATGTTCACGAACAGGTCGACCCCGAGATGGATGCCGCGGGAGAGGCCGATGGCGCCGCCGAGGAACACGATCCAGACGAAACAGTATCGCGCCAGCTCCTCCGACCAGGGCAGGGGCGCCTCGATCAGATAGCGAAAGACGACCTGCGCCAGCGTCACGACGATCATGACCAGGGAGATCGCGATCACCGACGCCCTGGCGAGGGCCAGCAGCGCGCGCAGCAAGGCGGAGTCCGTCCTGGCGTTCAATGCGGCCTCCTCCCCGTGCGCCTCCTTGGAGAGGTCGCGCTTGTTGTGAAATCGATTTCAGGCTGGGAAGTCCGTCGAGTCAATGCTTTTCTGCTTGGCCGCCCATGTGCTTGTTTGGGCGAAGCCTGCCCCTTGAAAGACCTGCCATGACAGCGCCGAAGACGAGAAATCGATTGCAGGATTCGACGTCGCGCATCCGCGTGACCGACGTCGCCAAGCTGGCGGGCTGCGCGCCGGCGACGGTTTCGCGCGCGCTCAACAACCCCGACAAGGTCTCGCGGGAGAAGCGCGAGCGCGTGGAGAGCGCCATGCGGCAGCTCGGCTATGTCCGCAATCACGCCGCGCGCGCCCTGCGGTCGCAGCGCTCCCACATGATCGGCGTGCTCATCCCGACGCTCGACTACGCGCTCTACGCCCGGATGGTGGGTGCGGCGACAGCCCGCTTCTCGGAGGCGGGCTTCTCGACGCTGATTGCGACCTTCGGCTACGATCTCGACACCGAGGCGGCCGAAGCGAGGCTGCTTCTAGAGCGCGGCGCGGACGCGCTGGTGCTCGTCGGACAGAATCACAGGCCGACTCTCGACGCGATGCTCGATCAATTCGGCGTTCCTTACGTCTGCACCTACACCCTCAGGCCCGACGGCGTGCATCCTACGGTCGGCTTCGACAACGCCGAGGCCGCAGCGCGGCTCGCCCGTTATCTCATCCAGCTCGGTCACCGGCGCATCAGCGTCATCAGCGGCATCACGAAAGACAACGACCGTACGTCAGAGCGCCTCAACGGCATCAAGGCCGAGTTCACGCTGCGGTCCATCGCCTGCGGCGCCGGGACGATCGTAGAGCGGCCATACTCCATATCGGACGGACGCGAAGCCTGCGCACTGCTTCTGTCGCGAGGCGACCTGCGGCCGACCGCGATCATCTGCGGCAACGACGTGCTCGCCTTCGGCGCCATCGTGGAGTGTCGATCTCGCGGCCTGAGGGTTCCAGAAGACGTCTCCATCGTCGGCTTCGACAATCTCGATTTCTCTTTGCACTCCAACCCGCCGCTGACCACGATAGACGTCCCCACGGACGAAATGGGCAAGGCGGCGGCGAACTTCATCATCGCCAAACTGAATTCCAGCCAGGTCGCTCGGCACTCGCGCATAGAAGTCGACTTGGTGCTGCGCGGCTCTTCAGCGCCCCCTGATGACGTGTAGTTCCACCTCAAGGGAGAGTTGTGGCGCAAAGGCGATTTTCGGGAGGATTCACCTCGCGAATTCAGCGTGATGGACGGGGCGCACGCAAGCGGACACCCCCGAGCCGCACGGCCACGAACTTGCCGAGCGACATAGAGGGGGAGAGCGCGTCGGCTGGGGCGCGCGCCGCATTGGTCCGGTGCGCGATCGCGAGGCGACCATCGAGCGCAGCGGCGCCTGCGACGGCCAAACGGCCGGCGCCCCTCGCCGACCGGTGCGCGACCCGCCCACTCCCGCGCATGTTTGCTTGGCGTGTAACGACACGTTAACCGCCACGGGGGCGCCGCGGGACCGGGCGTGTCGCTATCTCCGTCTTCGGAGCAGCACCTCAGGAGTCCCCGATGATCCGCATGTTCGCCGCCCTCGCCGTCGCCGCCTTCGCGCCGTTTGGCGCGGCGGCGGCGACCGTCTCGCTCGACCTCGGCCGGTCGGTCGACCTTCTTCAGAACGTGCCCTTCCAGACGATCACCTTCGATCCCGTCCCCGTCGCATTCGGCGGCGGGCTCGTATCGGTGTCCGCTTTCGGCACGAGAACGACCGGCTTTATCCCCCAACGACTGGTGGTGACGGCGAACGGGGGCCTCTCCATTGACGGGGGGCTCAGGTCGCAGCCGGACGGGGAAGAGGGGGTCATCGACCCCCCCGAATTCCTCCGCTTCGACTTCACGAGGCCGGTGACCGGCGTCACCGTCGGCGTCAACCTCGCCAGCGGACCTGCCGGCGGGGGCGTCGGATCGCGGTTCGTCGAGGTCTTTTCGCCAGAGGGCGCGCTCATAGCCAGCGTCTTGCAGGATCGGCTTCAAACGTTCATCGCCGACGACATCATCGCCGCGGACACGCCGATCAGCGCGCTGATCCTGCGGGCGGTCGGCGGCAATTTCAGGGTCAACCGCCTCGGCTTCACGCTGCAGCCCGAGCCCGAGCCGCCCGTCGTCGCCGCCGTTCCGCTTCCGCCCGCCGCGCTGCTTCTCCTCGCGGGGTTGGCAGGGCTTGGCTGCGTCTCGCGCCGCTCTCTCAGGCGGAGCGGCGCTCGTCCGGCGCAGGCTCAGGCCACGTGATCGTCCGCGCGGCCTCAAGCGCCTTCGCCACGGGTCCGGAGTGCATGCGGCCGGCGCGCGTGACGATGCTGATCGTCCGATGCACCTCGGGCTCGACCACGCGGCGCAGTTCGATCCCCGGCAGCACCGGCAAGAACTGCGGCATCAGCGTCATGCCAAGCCCGGAGGCGACCATGGTCTGCACCCAGTCCTCCCGTTCCGTCGAATAGCGGACGCGGACGGCGCCGTAGGGCTTGGCGAGCCCGAGCTTGGCGAAGTTGGAGGGAAACTCGCAGTGGATGCGCTTGACGTAGTTCTCGCCCTCGAACTCCCGCATCGGCACCGCGTTCATCGCCTCGAAGCGGTGGCCCGGCGCGAAGGCGACGAAATAGGGTTCGAGGTAGAGCGGCGACGCGCGCAGCGCCTCCGGGTAGTCCGGCAACGACATCACCGCGACGTCGATCTCCCCCGCCTCCAGCGCCGCGCCGATGTCGGCGCAATCGCTTTCCCAAAGGTCGAGGTCAAGCTCCGGCGCCTTGCGGCGGAGATGGGCGAGGAAGCTGACGAGACGCACGGCCGACATCGTCGCGATCACGCCGAGGCGGAGCCGCGTCTCCATCGCGGCGTAGCGCCCGGCCTCCGCCCGCGCAGCCTCAGCCGCCTCCTGCGCCTCCGCCAGATGGCGCTGCACCAGCCGCCCGAGATCGGTGAGATGGGTGAGCCGCCGCTCCCGCCGGAAGAGCTGGCCGCCGAATTCCTCCTCCAGCTTCTGGATCGACCGGGTGACGGTCGGAGTGGAGACCCCGCAAAGCGCAGCGGCGCGCGTGAAGTTCAGCGTCTCGCACGCGGCGAGGAAATAGCGGATGTCGTTCAGTTCCACATCATGCCCCTGCTGCCGCTGACGAAGGAATCCCGCTGCGATCAGCATCGTCAACCCGGCCTCACACAAATGCGATTGCGCAGGGTCCGGGGGCCTTGCGCGGGCGCTGGGACGGCCCCGCGCCGGCTGGATTATTTCATGCGGCGTCTTTGAAAAGCGGGGGACAAATGGTCTCCGAACCGGCTCGGGCTCAGTTGAAACAGCGATGAATGCAGGCGCTTGGCGTTGCAGACGTCGTCGATGAAGCCGGGCAGGTCGACGGCGACGTCCTCCTAGGTTTCTTCGTCGTTGAGATACGCCGCCTCGACCCTGATCGTCTTCATGAAGATCTCGCTGTTCGCCAATCGAGCGTCCGTCTCGGTCGGCAATCGAGCACGGCTGCGATTGCGCGACCGCGAGGCGGGCGTACACCCGGCGGCCGAGGGCGTAGCCCTGTGCGCGCCTGGACCGGGTGTCCGGAACGATGGCGACATAGAGGAAGCCCGCGACGACGGCGGCGAAGGTGATGTCGCCGACCTGGAGCCGATCGGGCGCATCGGTCTCGGAGCCTTTGGCGACCAGCGGATCGACCGGTCCGTCATGGTCGCTGTCGCTGGTACTCGTGAAGCGCCGCCGTCGGCATCCAGGCGCCGTCCGCCCAGTTGCTCTCCAGGCAGCATCGCATGCGAGACGCCGTCGGGGCGGGGGCATCCACCGCAGCGGTTCAGGGCGACGTTCAGGCCATTTCGGCTACGCGGCTGCGCCGGGTCTGCGGCAGGGTGCGCGTCGCTTCGCTGACGATGAAGTCCAGCACGGCGCGGACGCGCGCGGTGTTGCGAAGATCGGGTCGCGTCAGCAGCCAGACCGGCATTTCAAGATGAAAATCGTTCTCGAGTATAGGGGTCAGGTCCTTGTCGCACTTCCCCAGATAGCACGGCAGCCCGACGATGCCGGCTCCGGACTTCGCGAGGGCGGCTTGCGCCAGAATGTTGTCGAGCGCCGCGATGGTGATGGCGCCGTCAGCGATTTCGCGTAGCAGACGCGCCTGCGGAACATGCTCGAGACGACCGGAACTCTCAATGATCGCATGCCGCCTCAGATCCTCCATGTCGCGCGGCATCCCGTGCGCAGCGACGTACCGATGCGAGCCGTACAGGCGGAAAGGGATCGTCGCGATGCGACGACCGACGAGCGCGCCGTCGCCCGGCTCGCCCAGCCTCAGCGCAATATCCGCGTGGCCGGCGGAAACGTCGCGCGTCATGGTGGTCAGCTCAAGGTCGATGAAGAGGGCAGGGTGCTTCGCGCGAAGCTCTCCGAGGCGCGGGGCCAGCCAGACCGCGCCGATGCCCTCGGAGGCGGTGATGCGGACGGAGCCCGCGATCTCGACCTCCTCGCCCGCGACTTCGTCGACGATGGCCTGCATGATCCGTACGACTTCGGCTGATCTGGAAAACACTCTGACGCCAGCGTCCGTCATCCGGTAGCCCGACGTCAGGCGATTGAAGAGGCGCACGCCGAGCTTCTTTTCGAGGTCGCGCACCCGCCGCGTCACGGTTGGCTGGGCGACCCGCAGCGTATGGGCGGCTTTCGCGACGCTGCCCGCCGTCGCAATCGCGTTGAAGAAGCGCAGATCGTCCCAATCCAAATCGAACCCTCCGACACGATCGAAGCCAGACGCGGCGGCAGCGACATCGGACGCGTGCGCCCCCGACTGCAGGGCCGTCGTTCATCTTCTGCGTCGGTGGGGTCGGTATGGCACGAATCACTGCGTCAATATCTGCAACGTTTCGTTGCGCCGCTTGAAAGTCAACAACTTGCACACAAAATGAGCGAAGCTCGCGCCAATAACGAACAAGGGCTGTAAGCCTTTGACCCTATATCGAAACATTATTGTGTCGGCATGGCGACGCGCCGGCATATTATCAGGGTCGCCTCCCGCCCTTTTGCCGATGGCAATATTCGCGCTGTCGGGGTGGGCGAAGTCTTTTCGTCACAACGTGCCGTGTGTTGCGTTCAATGGTTGTTTGTAATTCAAGAATGGTCGGATCTTCGCCGTGCGGCAGCGTCGCGACGACGCGCTGCTCGATCGCCTGAACTGGTGGTCGGGGCGCGACGGCGCCGCCAGTAGCCGGTTCATCGCCGCCTCGGCGGAGTTTCACCGCCTTGAGGAGCCGATCCACCGCATGGCCGCCTGGCAAGAGCGACGGATGTCGGAGGGCCTCGAACAGTCGTATGCGGCGGCTGGCGCGAGACGTCCGGGCGCGCTGGCCTTGCGGCTCCACCACCTCTTCTGCCGGGCAATCGTGCAGGCGCAGACCTGCGGGCCTGACGACGCTCGCATGGATGCCGCGCGGCGGACCGCCGGGATGCTCATTGCGCCGTCGTCGGCGTGTACGGGCGCCGGATAGGGCCGCCTCCACCGTCACGCCTCAACCTTTCCTGGCGCTGAACGGCGTCGCGGCCCGTCGCCAGTTTGCGGGAGAGGGACGTGAATGCACGAGAGGCGATGCCGAAGCACGCCTGTCAGGCCTGCGCCCTGAAACCCCTCGCCAAGCTTTGGTGCGGCGGCGCCGACCCCGAGGCGCCGCTGCGTCCAAGAAGCCGGGCGATCGGTCGGCGTCGCCGCCCGACCGGCAGACGTGGCGCACGCCGCGCCGCAAGCCGTGCTCAGGGACGAAGGGCTCAGGGCCGACGCCGGTTTCATGGCCGCCGACGCCTGGCGACCGCCGCGAGCAGGGCGAACGCGCCGAACGCCATCGGCAGTGCGGCGGGAAGCGGGATCACCGCGGCCTCGGCGCGCAGAAGCTCGAAGCGCGCGTCGTCCATGACAAAGCCGTTCGGGCCGAAGGCGCTCTCCGGGGTGTCGCCGAAGTTCCCGAAGATGCGCACGAGAGCCAGCAGCCCATACTCGGCGGGCCCCGACGTGACCTCGAACAGGAGTTCCAGCACGTCCTCGCCGGGACCGACCGAGAAACCGATGTCGGTGAGATCGCCGGTCAGGAAGAAGCCGCCCATCTGCGGTCCCGGGCCGACGAGCAGGAGGCCCCCTTGGGGACCCACGCTTCCGTCCGCAAGGATCTCGGCGACGATGTCGATGTCGATGTCGAGGTCCGTCGCCGCCGCCGGGGCGGAGGAGACCGCCCCCGCGCCGACGAACTCGAAGTCGAACAGGCCGGGGAAGTTGCTCGCGGCGCCCAAGCCGGTGACCGTCGGGGCGTCGAGCGCGATCATGGGAAGGGTCGCGGCTCCGGATGGCGCGGCGGCGAGAACGATGGGCAGGAGTGCGATTGCCGGCAGGGCGTTGCGAAACATGGGAGCGATCCTTTCGGTTGGCGCGCCTCGGGGCGCTTTGGGCGCGGCGGCTGCAAACGGGACGCCCGGTTGCGACGCCGCGTGCGCGTTCTCGCCGCCGCGTTCGCAACGCCGTCTTGGAGCGGATGGAACGCGATGAACGTCGCGCGGCGAAGTCCCGAATTTCGTGCCCCCCCTGCACTCTTCGGACAGCTGGCGGCGCTGACGCCGCCGGCCGGGCCGCAATGAGCGCTCCAGCGCATTCCTGGCTGCCCCCTGCCTTCGACCGGAGCAGGACATGCCGCGCAGGATGTCCGGCGGAGACGGTCGGCGGCGGGCGCGCATCCGCCGGGAGAGCCGCGCGCGCCGATCCCCGGCGCGCGCGTGATCGGTCACGCCGACAGCAGGTCGTCGAACAGCGTCCCGGCGTTGGCGACGTTTTGGAAGAGAACGATGTCGCGGTCGGGGCCGTCGAAGGTCAGGATCAGCGAGCTCCCGACCGCGAAAGCGCTCGCGACGCGCGAGAGGTCCGCAGCGAAGGCGTCCTCGGTCACATCGAAGTCCGTGATCCGCAGGAGGTCTCGCCGCCCGTCGCCGATCAGCGCATTCGAGAAGAAGAAGCTGTCGGCGCCCTCCCCGCCGGTCGCTACGTCGCGCCCGCCGCCGGCGTCGATCTCGTCGTCGCCGGCGCCGCCGATGATGCGGTCGCGGTCCCGGCCGCCGAAGACGGCGAGCGAACTCGCGGCGCCGCTCCCGTCGAAGACGTTGAGGCCCCCGCCGAGGTCGATCTCGCCGAGGACCGCGCCGCCCTCGATCAGCACGACGTCGTTTCCATCGCCGAACCGCAGGCGACCGTCGGCGACGCCGTCGGTCTGGCGGAACGTGAGCCCGAAGTCGGACTCGCGCGCATCGAGGGCGTTTCGGGCGGAGAGCAGCCCGGAGTTGACGATCTCGCCGACGACCCGCACCCCCTGCTGGATCAGGATCGCGGCCGTGTCCTCGCTGCCGATCGCGCCCGTGTTGACGATGTCGCCGACGAACACGCTCGGCCCCTCGACGCCGGAGAACAGCCGCACGCCGCTGGCTTCGCCGTTCCCCGTCGCCTCTCCCCGGCCGTTGATCTCACCGTGGTTGACGATGGAGGCGTTCACCAGCGCGCCGAGCTGGAGCGAAATGGCGTCGGCGTTGAAGCTCACGCCGTTGAAGTCGATCCCGGCGTCGATCCGCCCGGTGTTCAGGATCGAGAAATCGTCCGCCGTGACGTCGCCGTAGATCACGCCGTTGCGGCTCTGGTCGGTCCCGGCGATCACGCCTTGGTTCACCACCGAGACGCCCGTTCCGTCGATGTTGACGGCGCGCGAGTCCGACGCGATGAGACCGTCGACCTCGTTGAGCAGCGTCAGCGCGTGATCGCCGTCCCCGATGTAGACGCCGTTGCGGACGCCGAAGATGAAACCGCTGTTCGAAATCGTCCCGTGGAATCCCACGCCGTCTTCCACGAGAATGGCCGCGTTGACGCCGGTGTCCGCCTGCGAGATTACTTCGTTCCCGTTCTCTATGTCCCCGGTGAAGCGCGAGCCCGCCCCGGAGTTGGCGGAGAACAGCCGCACGCCGCTGCCCTGGCCGCCGGCGTCGATGAAACCCGCATTGTAGATCGATCCCTCGACCGCGTCGTCGAGTTCGAGCGAGATGGCGTGGGAGTTGTTCAGGACGACGCTGGCGGCCCCGATCCTGCCGGTCTCGCCGTTCTCGATGCGGTAGCCCGTGGCGCTGGCGGTGGCGTAGATCACGCCGTTGCGCGCGTCGCCTGTGGTGGTGATGTCGCCGTCGTTCTTGATCGTCAGGCCGATGCCGGCGATGTCGATCGCACGAGAAACGGCCGTGATCGTGGCGTTCTCCTCGTTGACGATCACGCCCTCGGAATGGTCGCCGTCGCCGAAGCGGATCGCGTTCCGAACGCCCTCGATGACGCCGGAGGTGCGTCCGACATTCCGTATCTCGCCGACGAAGCTCACGCCGTCGTCGAAGCGGATGGCGGCGTCGATGCCCGTGGTCGATTCCGCGAAGATGGCGCCGCCGTTCTCGATCGTCGTGGTGAAGGTCGAGGGGCCGCCGGTCGGAGAATAGATCCAGATGCCGCTCGCCTCGCCGCGGCCCTGGATCAGGCCCACGGTGTTCAGGATGTCGCCGAAGACGTTTTCGCCCAGTTCGACGGAGATGGCGTCGCCCGCGCCGCCTTCGCGAGACGTGATGTCGCCCTCGTTGACGATGGTAAAATTGTTGGACGTGACGTCGGTGTAGACGACGCCGTTGCGCGGGTCGCCCGTTGTTTCGATCAGGTTCTTGTTGATCAGCGTGACGCCATCGCCGCCGATGTTCACGGCGCGGCTGAGGCTGGTGATCACGCCGAAGTTCTCGAGCGTGCCGGAGCTCTCGCCGCCGTTCACGAAATCGACTGCGGTGACGTCGCCGCTGATCGTGCCGGTGTTGACGATCGAGGCGTTCCGACCCTCGACGCGGACGCCGACGACGCCGCTGATCACCGGGCCTGCGGTCGGCTGACCGATCGGGAACTGCGGCGAGCCTGCGGCGGGGGGCGTCGGCGTCCTGATCGCGCCGTCGTCTGCGTTGAGCCCGCCGGACGGCGGCGCGGGAGGCGGCGGCGGACCGACAAGCTCCTCGGCGATGTCGCGGTCGTTGATGACGGTCACGTCGGCGCCGAGGATGGAGACCGCGGTCCCGCGCTGGGAGCGGACCTCGCCGCTGTTGGCGAGGACGGCGTCGTCGTTGGCGAGCGTGACCGCAGTGTCGGTGATGGTTCCGACGAGCGCCCCGGAGTGGACCACTATGGTCTGGCCGGGGTCGGTCGTCGTCTGGGGTGTCGTCGCGCCCGGCGGATTGATGATGATGTCGGTCATGTCTCGCTCCCGAGTTCCACAGGACCGACGCCATCGCCGACCCCGAGCGCGGCGCCTGCGGGAGCCGGGCCGGAGCTTCCGCCGGTGACGGAAGCTTCTGGCGCGCCGACCTCTCCTGCATTGCGCCGCAGTCAATTCTCGCTCGGGTGGTAGTGTGAGGACGGGGCGTCGGGTCGATAGCCCACAGAGTTGTCCGAGGGGGGACACGAAAATCGAAGGTTCCGGGCGCTGCGCGGCTCCGGCGCGCTCCCGAACGTGAATGCGCCCGGGATCTTCGCCTACGACCCCAAGGGCGCATTCGGGATGCGGATGGGCAGGCAACGAGGGAGCCGGCTCGATCTCGGCGCATTTCTCGATTCTGACGGCCGCGCTGCGCGTTCTGAGCGCTGCAGATGTGGCGATGGACGCGAGAGCGCGGGTTGGCGTTCTCGCGGCGGGCGGTTGATGGCGTCGTCGCCAACGTCGATGCCTTGCGTATTGCGGCGTGGAGGGACTGCCTGCCGTCCTTGCTGCGGTCGCGCGCCGCGGCGCATCCACAGTCGCCATCGACGGCGGCTCGCCGATCTCCCGGCCGGTGGCGTCACGTCGAAATGGTGGTCCCGGCGCGGCGAATGCGCCGCGCCAACCTTCTCTGCGAGCGACGCGTTTTCGGGGAACGGCTCCCGGCGTCGGTCGCTCGGCGCCTAAGACGACGGGCCGAGCGGCGTGACGGGCGCCGCCGCGTTGTCCTCGAACGCCGTGAAGCGCCACGGCGAAGCGTCGCCTCAGGCGGCGCTCTGCGTCAGCTGCCTCCAGGGGGCCGGCGCGGCGGTCTGGAGTTCGCGGCGGCGCCGTCCGGACAGATGGACTCGCGCCCGCCTCAAAGCGGCAGGAACTGCCAGCGAGAATCCTCGGCGTCGCGATAGGAAGGCGCGACGCGTCCGATGGCGCGCAGATCGTAGAGCCCGCCAGGATCGGAGAAGCAACTCCTGCCGTCGTCGCGACAGATGTTGAAACGGCCCTTTTCCTTCGAGGGAATGAGCCGCCACGGCACGGGGTTCCTGTCGAACATCTTCAGGGCGCCTGCTCCATCGACGAGTTCTCTACCGTCTTCATATACGTAGTAGCCGTTCGTGGCGACCTTCAGGGAATATGTGCCGTCGTCGAGACGATGGAGCACCCATTGCTCGTCAGCATTGTGCTCATGGCGATCGCGAAATCCAACAGTGCCCGCAAACAGTGTCCCCGGCGGCTCGCCGTACATCACGATGTGAGAGCCTAGCCAGTAGGTCAAGTCGGTGCGGATCGTGCAATTCAGCTCGGTAATCGTCGCCATCTGCACGACGGACTCGGGAATCGCGTCGATCCACGACTTGTTCTGCTGCGAAAGCCTTTCGTGCATCACCGACACCATCTGAACCGCACTGTCGTGCTCGCCTTGCGACAGCGCAGCATTGACATACAGGTCAAGGCCCATGAACTGGATCATCGTCAGCGCCAGCTCATAGACCGTCATCTGCTCGTAAACCTGCGGAATCGACGTTCCCGTGAACGTTCTCCGCAAATAGTCGACGTTATTCTGATAAAATAGAGGATATATTGCCGTTGTCGTTTCGGCTTCAATCCGCGCAAGAATGACAGCGTCAAGCGTGAATAGATCTGTAAGAACGCCATTATTTTCATCAGAAATGGCGCCATAAAGCTTTTGAGCATCTTGCTTGCGTTCGTGCGCAGTCGGAAGCGCGGCGATCTGGCGCAGGCGGTCGTACTTCTCCCTGATGGATAACTCAGCGGCGCGAGCGGGCGCGATGGCGTTATCCCAACGGATTGCGTCGAAGATCTCCTGCAGGTCATTGAGTATATGCTGCTGTCGTTCGAAGATGTCGGCCAGCTCTTGCAGCGTCTCCTTGCCGATATCCTCGCCGCCGAAAATCTTCTGCATGACCTTGCCCGAGCCCCAGCCGATGGCCTTGGCCGCCACCGCCTTGCCCAGAAGCTGGAGGATCAGTGCGACCGTCGCGGTTCCCCATTCCATTTTCCGACTCCAATCGAGCATGTGACGTGAAACCCGCCCGGAGCGCTGCGCCCGTGCGGTTCGGTTGCGGTAGCGCGAGGACCCCACTCGCGCAGTTGGCGGGATAGCGCCCCAGCCGGGGCTGGCCGATCTCGACCGGCGCTTCGCCCCATGTCTGCTCCACGTTCAGGCCCGGCGCCGGGCCTGAACGCTTCGACGCGACGCGCGCTCGGCGCGGAGACGACCGCAGAAGCCCGGCAGGCGAGCGACCGCCTTAGTGAACGCTTGATGACCCTTCCCTCAGGGGCGCGACGGAAAGATCCCGTTCGTCATGATGCAGAAGCGCAGAACCTGATAGGGCTGGCGGACGTCGACGGGTTGTCCCTCGCCGGCGCTCTCGACCGCGACGGTCACCGCCTGCGGGCCCATCTCGACCGTGGCCCCGCCCGGCGGCGCAACGCCGTAGATCGCCGACCCGGTCGAGAGCGCGGGGAGCGCGCCCTGCGGCGAGGGCGTCGACGCGGGCGAGTTGAGGCCGTGCAACCGGCCCGTCGCACCGTGGGCGTGGGGCGGAAGCTGCGCGGCGTCGAGCACGCGCGTCTCGGCGCCGCCCTTCTCGCCGAGGCCGTACGCGCTCAACCCAGGCCCCTCACCGAGATGGATCGGCGTGCGGCCTCGCAGGTCCGGCAGCGCGAAGGTCGTGAGGCCGTCGCCGCCGAACGTCGTGCCGTAGATAGAGTACAGCGGCCCGTTGCTGTCGATCCGCAGGAGCCGCCCGTCAGCCTCCACCGACGGGTTGGGGCAGAAGCTGTAGCCGACGAGGATGATCTCGCCGAGAAGCCGTTCCTGCGCCTGCGCGGCGCCCGACGCGAGGGCGAGCGCCGCGACAACGCCGCTCAAGGTAGCATAGCGGTTCATGACGCCTCCCTTTCGCCGGCGGACGCGCGGGCGCCGCGGCCGGACTTGCGGGCGCGGTTGACGCCCAGAAGGCCCAGCGCGCCGCCGAGCATGAGGATGGAGGCAGGGAGCGGGATCGGCGCGACCGCGGCCGTCTCGACGTCCAGCCGCGCGAAGTCCACGGCGTAGTCGTCGGCGATGTTGAACTGCGCGAAGGAGTCTTCGGGGATCACCGACAGCGTGTTCAACCCCTGGCGGAGCAGCGTGGTCACGTCGAAGCTGAGCGTGGTGATGTTGAGCGCGGCGGGATTGCCGCCCAGCAGCACCGGATCGGCGAAGAACGCGCCGACATCGGTCATGTTGAACAGAAAGCGCGTCCCGACGAACATGTCGCCGAAGGGTGAGGTCGCCTGCACGCCGAGATTGATGCCGGCGGTGCGGATCGAAACCGTCGCCGAGAGGACCGGCGCGCCGTCGAGGTCCACCATGAAGTCGAAGTCCAGCGGCCCGAGCTCGCCGAAGCGGTCGGTGCCCGGCGGGTCGCCGGGGGTGCTGTTGTCCACCGGCGCGACGCTGGCGATCAGCGCGGTGTCGGGACAGACCGTCAGCCCCGGAAAGCCGAAGCAGTCGTCGTCGCCGACCATCAGCGAGATCGTCGCCGCCCTGGCCTCGCCCGACGGGCTGAACGCGCAGACGGCCGCCAGCGCGCCGAGCGCCCTTGCGCAGGCGGCCCAGGACCGGCGTGGCGCCGTAGTCCGGCCAGTTGCGCTCTTGAGGAGTGTCGGCATGATCGTCTCCTGTTGATTGACCGAAAACTCTCGAAGGCGACCGCTCTCGGCCGGTGCGTGGCGGCTGTCAGGCGCCATTCCGAGACGACGAACCGTTCAGCGCGCGCGACGCCCTCGACGCTGATGAACGGCGCCGACCAGCCAGCCCAGCGCCCGAACCGCGTCGAGCAAGGCTCCGAAGCCGCTGCCGCGTTCCGCCTCGCGGACCAAGGCGCATGCCGGCGCTACGGGAGCGATGAGAACGGAGCGATTCGCCTGAGCGGCGGCGAGCCTGCGCGAGGGCTCATCGGCGGGGCCGGTCGCATCGCCCGTCAGCGGCGTCAGGGCCGCCGGCGCCTCGTTCGGAAGGGCCTTGCCGGCGGCCAGGGCGCGCCACGCCTTCGCCGCGACGGCTCCGGTCAGCGACACGGCGATCTCGGCCCGAAACCCGTCGCCGCGCTGCCCGCCAGCGCGAGGGAGCGCCGCTTTGTCAGGCAAACGCCAGATGGGCGCGGCGGAACAAGGGGTCATCACAAGCCGCCTCCATTTCC
>CAYGUQ010000016.1:0-23706 GCA_964352995.1 uncultured Rhodobacterales bacterium | reverse complement strand
CCCAGGTCCACAAGGCTCAGCACCGCGACGATGATGGTGGCGGCGAGCGTCGCGACCGGCAGGAAATGCAGCAGCGGCGTCAGCAGCAGGGCGGCGAGCAGGATGCCGACCGCCGTGAAGGCGCCGGCGGCGGGCGTCTCGGCGCCGGCGTCGAAGTTCACCACCGAGCGCGCGAAGCCGCCCGTGACGGGATAACCGCCGGTGAAGGCCGCGCCGATGTTGGCGGCGCCGAGGCCGATCAGCTCCTGATCCGGCGCGATGCGCTGGCGGCGCTTGGCGGCCAGCGTCTGCGCCACCGAGACCGACTCCACGAAGCCGACGACCGAGATCAGCAGCGCCGAGACCGCCAGCGACCCCCAGAGTTCGAGATCGAAGCTCGGCAGGGTCAGCGGCGGCAGCCCCTGCGGGATGGCGCCGACGATGGCCACGCCCATCCCCTCAAGGCCGAACGCCCAGCTCGCCAGCGTGGTCGCGGCGACCGCGGCCACCGGCCCCGCCTTGGCGAGCGCGTCCGCGAGCTTCGGCGACAGGCCCCGAGCGATCAGCGTCGGCTTCAGCCGCTTGCGCGCCCAGAACAGGAACGCGGCGGCGCAGACGCCGATCATTGCGGTGACCGGGTTGGCCTCGGGCAGATGCGCAGCCAGCGACCCCAGCAGGTCCAGCAGATTGTGGCCCGAGGCCGGAACGCCGAGGACATGCTTGAGCTGGCTCGCCGCGATGATCAGGCCCGAGGCGGTGATGAAGCCCGAGATCACCGGGTGGCTGAGGAAATTGGCTAGAAAGCCGAGCTTCAGCAGCCCCATGGCCGTCAGCATCAGGCCCGACATCAGCGCCAGCGCGATGGCTGCCGCCCAGTATTCCGGCGTCCCCTGCGCCGCGAGCTCGCCCACCGCGGCGGCGGTCATCAGCGAGACGACCGCGACCGGCCCGACCGCCAGCGCCCGCGAGGTGCCGAACACGGCGTAGAGCACGAGCGGCGCGATGGAGGCGTAGAGCCCCACCTCTGGCGGCAGCCCCGCCAGCATGGCGTAGGCCAGCGACTGCGGGATCAGCATGATGGTGACGATGACGGCCGCCAGCGCGTCGTTGGCCGCAGTCTCGCGCGAGTAGCGGCGGCCCCAGTCGAGGATTGGCAGGTGTCGGGTCAGGCGCATGGGGCCGGGTCTCGCCTCTGAAGAAAGGGCCGCCGGGGAACGGCCCCGGCGGCAGTCATACCACGTCTGAGGGAGGATCGGACGCGGCGTCTCGCGCGCCTCAGGACGCCTTCGCCGCGCCGGTCTCGCAGGCCGGCAGCGCCTCGTGCGCCTTGGGCGTCATCGGCAGCAGCGTCGGCGCGGCGAGCCATTCGCGGGCCTTGAACATGCCGTTCCAGTAGAGCCAGGGCAGCATCCGCTCCTTCAGCAGCCAGGCCAGCCGAGACGGGCGCCTGCCGTCGATCAGCCATGTCGGCAGCGACGGCTGGACCTTGCCGCCGTAGAGGAACTCCGCCAGCACGATCTTTCCGCGCTCCACCGTCAGCGGGCAGGAGCCGTAGCCGTCATAGACTGCGCGCGGCGCCTCGCCCTTCAGCATCGCCGCGACGTTCTCGGCCACGACGGGAGCCTGCTTGCGCACCGCCGCGGCGGTCTTGGCGTTGGGCGCCGAGCAGCCGTCGCCGAGGCCGAAGACGTCGCCGTAGCGCACATGCTGCAGCGTCTGGTGGTTGACCTCCACCCAGCCCGCCGCGTCGCCGAAGGGCGAGGCGCGCATCAGGTCGGTGGGGCGCTGCGGCGGCGTGACGTGGAGCATGTCGAAGGGCTTCTCGACCGTCTCCTCGCTGCTCTCGCCCTTCACCGCGAAGGTGGCGATGCGGCGCGGCCCATCCACGGCGACGAGCCGCTCGTTAAGGCCGAGCCGAACCTCGTATTTCCGGATGTACTCCATCAGCGCCGGCACGTAGTCGGCCACGCCGAACAGCACGCCGCCGGCGTTGCAGAACTCGATCTTCACGTCGCCGATGCGGCCTTCGCGGGTCCAGTGGTCGGCGGAGAGATACATCGCCTTCTGCGGCGCGCCGGCGCATTTGATCGGCATCGGCGGCTGGGTGAAGATCGCGCGGCCCGAGCGCAGGCCCTGCGTCAGCTCCCAGGTGTAGGGCGCGAGATCGAACATGTAGTTCGACGTCACGCCGTTGGCGCCCAGCGTCTCGCGCAGGCCGTCGATGGCGTCCCAGTCCAGATGCAGGCCCGGCGAGAGCACGAGCGCGCGATAGGCCAGCCGCGTCCCGTCCTCCAGCACGACCTGCGACTTCTCGGGGGCGAAGCGCGCCGCGGCGGCGCGGATCCATTTCACGCCCGCCGGCATGACCTCCGCCATGGGCCGCATCGTCTCCGCGCGGTTGAAGACGCCGCCGCCCACCAGCGTCCAGCCCGGCTGATAGTAGTGCTCCGCGCGCGGCTCCACGATGGCGATGTCGAGCCGCGGATTGCGCTTCAGCAGGCTGGCGGCGGTCGATATCCCGCCGGCGCCGCCGCCGACGATCACCACGTCGTGCCGCGCCGCCGGGGCCAGCGCGATCACGTCCCCGCGCGAAGCCTCCAGCCGCGGGCGCAGCGGCGCGAGGTCGTAGCCGACGGCGCCCGCGGCCTGCAGGATGGCGTCCGCCGAGAGCCGCGGCGCCTTCGCCAGCCCCCAGAGCGTCGCCGAGCGCGAGCCGGTCCGGCAGAAGGCCAGCACCGGGCCTTCGAGCTCGTCGAGCGCGGCGCGGAACGCCGCGACGTCCTGCTCCCCGATCTGGCCCGGCTTCACGGGGATGGCCCGGAAGGGCAGACCATGCGCCTCGGCCGCGGCGCGGATCGCGGCGGTCGCCGGCTGGTCCTCGCTCTCGCCCTCCGGGCGGTTGCAGACGATCGCGCGCGCCCCCTGCGCTGCGGCGACGCCGACGTCCTCGGGCGCGATCTGCGGCGACGCCCAGAAGTCGGGGGCGATGCGACGAATTTCCATGAAGCGGCCTCCTCCCGCGCCGCAGCTTCGGCGGCGGCGTCCTTGTTGTCGTCGGTCGGGCGTCAGAGCTGGTTGAGCGGCACCTTGAGGTAGGTGACCCCGTTGTCCTCGGCGGGCGGCATCTTCCCGGCGCGCATGTTCACCTGGATCGACGGGATGATCAGCTTGGGCATTCCCAGCGTCGCGTCGCGCGCCTGCCGCATCGCCACGAACTCCTCGCGCGCCCTGCCGGCGATGTGGACGTTGGCCTTCTTCTGCTCGGCGACCGTGGTCTCCCAGCGATACTCGTCCCGACCCGGCGCCTTGTAGTCGTGGCACATGTAGAGGACGGTCTCGTCGGGCAGGCTCAGCACCTTCTGGATGCTGTCGTAGAGCGTGCCGGCGTCGCCGCCCGGAAAATCGCAGCGCGCCGTGCCGTAGTCGGGCATGAACAGCGTGTCGCCGACGAAGGCGGCCTCGCCGACGACATAGGTGAGGCAGGCCGGCGTGTGGCCGGGGGTGTGCAGCACGGAGCCGGAGAGCGCGCCGATCTCGAAACGGTCCTGCTCGCGGAACAGGCGGTCGAACTGGCGGCCGTCGCGCTCGAACTCGGTGCCGGCGTTGAAGATCTTGCCGAAGACGTCCTGCACGACGGTGATGTTCTCGCCGATGCCGATCTTGCCGCCGACCTCGCGCTGGATGTAGGGCGCGGCGGAGAGGTGGTCGGCGTGGACGTGGGTCTCCAGAAGCCACTCGACCTTCAGCCCGTGCTTCTTCACATGCGCGATAATCGCGTCCGCCGAGCGGGTGTCGGTGCGGCCGGCTGCGGCGTCGAAGTCGAGCACGCTGTCGACGATGGCGCAGGCGGGGCCGGAGGGGTCCTTGACGACGTAGGAGACCGTATTGGTCGGCTCGTCGAAAAACGCGGTCACGTCCGGTTTCATGGTCTGGCGTCCTCCCAAAAGGTCTACGCCAAGGATATCTTTCTAGAAGGACGCTTTCGCAAGGGACGGCTGTGTGACTTGGTCACGGAAGCGGGCGCGCGGATCAGCGCAGGCGCCGGGCCGCGTCGATCGCGCCGCCGAATTCACGCCGCCGGAACGCAGCCGCTCAGACGCAGCGGCGGGCGTAGCGGGCGCCGAGCGCGGTCAGTATCTCGTAGCCGATGGTGCCGGCGGCGGCGGCCAGCGCGTCGACTCCCTGACCGGGGCCGAGAAGCGAGACCATGTCGCCGGGCGCGAGGTCGGGCGCCTCGGTCGCGTCGAGCGTCATGAGATCCATGCTGACGCGGCCGATCACCGGCAGCGCGCGGCCCTCGTGGAAGACGCGCGCGCGTCCGCCCATCGCGCGGATCAGCCCGTCGGCGTAGCCCGCAGCTATGGTGGCGACGCGGGCCGGCGCGTCGGCGACCCATGCGCCGCCATAGCCCACCGCCTCGCCCTTCGCGACGTCTCGAAGCTGGATGACGGGCGCGTCCAGGTCCACGACGCGCTCAGCCTCGCGAAACGGATGGCCGCCGTAGAGGCCGACGCCGGGGCGCACCATGTCGAAGCGCCAGGCCGGACCGAGCAGCGTGCCGCCCGTCGCCGCGAGGCTGCGGCGCAGCCGGGCGAGGCGGGGATGGGCCGTCATCGCCTCGAACGCCTGAAGCTGCGCGCGGTTCATCGGGTCGGCGGGGTCGTCGGCGCAGGCGAGGTGGCTGATCGCGAGGTCCGGGGCGAGGCCGTCGAAGGCCGCGGGGTCGTCCAGCAGGCCCGCAAGCTCGTCCGCCTCCATGCCCAGCCGGTTCATCCCGCTGTCGAGCTGGAGCGCGCAGGGCAGCGGCGTCGCCCGCGCCTCGGCCCGAAAGGCTGCGACCTGCGCGGGGCTGTTGAGCACCGGGCGGACGGCGGCGGCCGCGAGGTCGCGCGCGTCCTCGGCCGTGGCGCCGTTGAAGCAGTAGATCGCCGGGCCGTCGCCGAGTATGTCGCGCAGCGCGAGCGCCTCCTCGGCGAGGGCGGTGAAGAAGGTCCGCGCGCCGGCCGCGCGCAGCGCCGGCGCGACCACCGCGGCGCCGAGGCCGTAGGCGTCCGCCTTGACGACCGCGGCGCACTCGGCGGGTTCGGCGAGGGCCGCGAGCCGGCGCCAGTTCTCGGCGATGGCGGCCGTGTGGATCGTCAGCGTCGCGCGCATCTGCAGGCTCACTCGGGGTGCGCGGCCTGGACCGGCCGCGATGCGCGTCAGCCTGCGCCAACGCCCCGCCCGGCGCCAAGGGGCGACGGCCGGCGGCGCTTCAGCGCGGCGCGACGCGGCGCCACGCCGCGACCATGGCCAGCGCGTACGCCACGTGGCCGATGAGCGCCACCCAGGTGATGCCGGTGAAGTTCAGGAAGAACGGCAGGCCGGCGACCAGAGTTACGCCGCCGATGGCGAAGACCCAAAGGGCGAGGCCGTATGCCGCCGCCGCGACGGGCCAGCCGCCCGCGTCATTGGTCGCGCGGGTCCAGACCGGCGCAAAGACGTAGAGCCAGCCGACGGGATATGCGATCAGCCCGACAATGTAGAAATGCACGAAGTAGCCGGCGAAGTCGTTGTTGGGCAGACCGAACGCGGCGAGAAGGCTCCGCGCCAGCCCGTG
Source organism: uncultured Rhodobacterales bacterium (assembly GCA_964352995.1). GTDB lineage: Bacteria > Pseudomonadota > Alphaproteobacteria > Rhodobacterales > Rhodobacteraceae > Rubrimonas. Next base: position 18,128 of record CAYGUQ010000016.1, on the reverse strand, counting down.
CGGCGACAGGTTGGCCCAGCCGAGCCCGGGGCTGACGAGTTGCCCCCAGAAGTCGAACGCCACCGTGCCTGCGACGCCGGCGACGAACATCGCGCCGAGGGTGGCGACATCGGGTCTGGGAAAAGCGGATTCGGAGGCGGCGTTTCGAGTCGTTTCCATTGCGCGTCCTTTTCTGTTGCGCCCGCTTGCGATGAGGGCAAGCGTGGACTGCGAAAGACGCGGCGTCGGCCCGGCCTTGCAAATCACGACGGCGCGCCTTCACCGGATCGTGCGCCAGACGCGACGCTCCGCACCGACGCGCTTGAGCGGACGCGCGCGTCAGAAGCGCGAGAGGTCGGCGCGGCTCTCCTGTGCGAGGTTGCCGAAACGGGTGAACTTGCCCTCGAACATCAGCTCGATGGTGCCGATGGGGCCGTGGCGCTGCTTGCCGATGATGACTTCGGCCTTGTTGTAGATGCGCTCGGCCTTCTCCAGCCACTCCTGGAACTTGGGGTCCTCCTCGGCCGGCTTCACGCGCTCGTGGTAGTACTCCTCGCGATAGACGAACATCACGACGTCCGCGTCCTGCTCGATGGAGCCCGATTCGCGCAGGTCGCTGAGCTGGGGGCGCTTGTCCTCGCGGTTCTCCACCTGTCGCGAAAGCTGGGAGAGGGCGATCACGGGGATGTTGAGCTCCTTGGCGATGGCCTTGAGCCCCTGGGTGATCTCCGACACCTCCTGGACGCGGTTCTCCGAGCCGCGGGAGGCCGCGGGGCGCACGAGCTGGAGGTAGTCGACCACCAGCACGTCGAGGCCCTTCTGGCGCTTGAGGCGGCGGGCGCGGGCGGCGAGCGTCGAGATCGGCAGGGCGGGCGTGTCGTCGATGTAGAGCGGGATGCGTTCCAGCTCGGCGGTGGCGTGGACGAAGCGGCGGAACTCGTCCTCCTCCATCTCGCCGCGGCGGATCTTTTCGCTCGGCACCTGCGCCTGTTCGGAGAGGACGCGCGTGGCGAGCTGCTCGGACGACATCTCCAGCGAGAAGAAGCCGACGACGCCCCCGTCGACGGCCCCTTCGGTGCCGTCGGGCCGCTCGCCGGTGCGGTACTGCTTCGCGATGTTGAAGGCGATGTTGGTCGCCAGCGCCGTCTTGCCCATGGAGGGACGCCCGGCGAGGATGATGAGGTCGGACGGGTGCAGGCCGCCGAGCTTGCGGTCCATGTCGATCAGCCCGGAACTCAGGCCCGCCAGCCCGCCGTCGCGCTGGTAGGCGGCGTTGGCGGTGTCCAGCGCCTCCTTGGCGGCGCGCAGGAAGCTGACGAATCCGCCCTCGTAACGGCCCTTCTCCGCCAGCGCGTAGAGCGCCTGCTCGGCCTCGACGATCTGCTCCCGCGGCTCGCTGTCGACGGTGACGGCGCTGGCGCGGCCCGCGATCTCGTCGCCGAGCAGGATCAGCTCGCGGCGCAGGGCGAGGTCGTGGATGGTCTGCGCATAGTCCTTGGCGCTGTAGACCGAGATCGCGGCGCCGGCGAGCCGCGCGAGATAGCCGACGCCGCCAAGCTCGGCGATGGCGGGGTCGCTCTCCAGGAACGGCTTGAGGGTGACGGGGGTGGCGAGGGCGCCCGACTGGATGCGGCGGGCGGCGAGCTCGAAGATGCGGCCGTGCAGCGGCTCGTAGAAGTGGCGCGGCTCGATCAGCATCGCGATGCGGTCGAAGACCTCGTTGTTGACGAGAAGCGCGCCGAGAAGCGCCTGCTCCGCCTCGATGTTATGGGGATTGACGCGCATCTCGCGCCCGGCTTCTCCGTCCGCCATCGCCTGTCGCCCTTCTGTCGCACGGCTGGACAGTAGCCCGGCGAGCGCGGCCAAGCTACTGGAAACATTTGTCTAATTCATGTCGAGCCTGTGAATAGCGGGGATGGATCGCAAACGTCCCGCGATTTCAAGGCGCAACGGAACGGGGCCGCGACGCACCTGCGCCGCGGCCCCGCGATAACGGCCGGCCGTCGCTCAGCGACGGTCGTCGTCGTCCCCGTCGATGACTTCCATGCCGGCGGGGGCGGCGCGGCCGCCCTCCTCCTCGTCGTCGGTCTCGAACAGGCGCTGGACGTCGAAGTCCGCCTGCTCGGCGGCCTCGGCCTCGGCGCGGAGTTCGGCGACGGTCTTGCCGGCGGCCTGCAGCTCGGCCTCCTCGGCGGTGCGGGCGACGTTCACGCGGATGGTCGCGGAGACCTCCGGGTGCAGGACGACGCGCATCGGGTGCAGCCCGAGATCCTTGACCGGGCGGTCGAGGCGGATCTGGCCGCGGTCGAGCGAGAAGCCGCCCTCGGTCGCCGCCTCGGCGGCGTCGCGCGCGGTGACGGAGCCGTAGAGCGCGCCGCCGTCCGACGCCTGCCGGATGACCACGAAGATCTGGCCGTCGAGCTTCGCCGCGACGGCCTCGGCCTCGCGCTTCAGTTCGAGGTTGCGCGCCTCGAGCTGGGCGCGCTGCTCCTCGAAGCGGACCATGTTGGCCTTGGTCGCGCGCAGCGCCTTGCCCTGCGGCAGCAGGAAGTTGCGGCCGAAGCCTGCCCGGACGGTGACGATGTCGCCCATCTGGCCGAGGCGCTCGACGCGCTCAAGAAGAACCACTTGCATTGCTCAGCCCTCCTCAGTTCACGGCGTAGGGCAGAAGCGCGAGGAAGCGGGCGCGCTTGATGGCGCGGGCCAGCTCACGCTGCTTCTTCGCCGAGACGGCGGTGATGCGGCTCGGCACGATCTTGCCGCGCTCGGAGACGTAGCGCTGCAGCAGCTTCACGTCCTTGTAGTCGATCACGGGCGCGCCCTCGCCCGAGAACGGGCAGGACTTGCGGCGGCGGAAAAACGGTTTCTTGGCCATGGGTCAATCCTCTCCGATCAATCGTCGCGCCGGCCGCCGCGCCCGCCGCGGCCGCCCCGGCCGCCGCGGTCGTCGCGCTGGTTCTTGGAGCGCACCACGGCGCTCTCGCCCTCTTCATGCGCGTCGACGCGCACGGTGAGGATGCGCATCACGTCGTCGTGCAGGCGCATCAGGCGCTCCATCTCCTCGACGGCGGTCGCCGGCGCGTCGGACTTGACGTAGAGATAGTGGCCCTTGCGGTTCTTGTTGATCTTGTAGGCCATGGAGCGCAGGCCCCAGTACTCGAACCCGGAGACGTCGCCGCCGTTGTCCTTCAGCACCTGGCCGAAATGTTCGATCAGCGCTTCGGCCTGAGCGTTCGTCAGGTCCTGCCGCGCGATGAAGACGTGCTCATAGTGCGCCATCGCTATCCTCGTGTCACTGGCGCGCTTCATCGTGCGGGCGACTGAACCCTCCCGGGCCCGCACTCGAGAGGCGACGCGATGTCTGGTCTCGGGAGACGCGCCCTATGCCCTGAATGCCGGCCGGACGCAACCGCCAAGGCGCGGCGGCGCTTGACAGGGGCGTTTGCGTTGTTATGTGGGCCGCTCTTTCCTGCAACCTAGAGGTAACCATGTCGCGCGCCTTCGTCTTTCCCGGGCAGGGCAGCCAGTCGGTCGGCATGGGCCGCGCGCTGGCCGAGGCCTATCCGGCGGCGCGCGCGGTGTTCGACGAGGTGGACGACGCGCTCGGCGAGCGGTTGAGCGCGATCATGTGGGACGGCCCCGAAGAGGCGCTCGCGCTGACGGCCAACGCCCAGCCCGCGCTGATGGCGACGTCGATGGCGGCGCTGCGGGCGCTGGAGGCCGAGGGCGTGTCGACGGCGCGCGACGCCGCCTTCGTTGCCGGCCATTCTCTCGGCGAATACTCCGCCCTCTGCGCCGCGGGCTCGCTGTCGATCGCGGACGCCGCGCGACTGCTGCGGCTGCGCGGCGCGGCGATGCAGGCTGCGACGCCGGTGGGCGTCGGCGCGATGGCGGCGCTGCTGGGGCTCGACCTCGACGCGGCGAGGGCGGTGGCGGCGGAGGCCGCGCAGGGCGCGGTGTGCCAGGCGGCCAACGACAACGCGCCGGGGCAGGTCGTGGTTTCGGGCCATCGCGAGGCGGTGGAGCGGGCCGTGGCGCTGGCCGGCCCGCGCGGCGCCAAGCGTGCGGTGATGCTGACCGTCTCCGCGCCCTTCCACTGCGCGCTGATGGCGCCGGCGGCGGACGCGATGCGCGAGGCGCTCGGCCGCGCCGACGTCGCGGCGCCGAAGCCCGCGCTCGTCAGCAACGTCCTGGCCGAGGCGGTGGACGACCCGGACCGCATCCGCGCGCTGCTGGTGGAGCAGGTCACTGGCATGGTGCGCTGGCGCGAGAGCGTCGCGTGGATGGCGGCCGCCGGCGTCACGGAACTCGTCGAGATCGGCGCCGGCAAGGTTCTGAGCGGGCTGGCGCGGCGCATCGAGCGCAGCCTCGGCGCGACGTCGGTGAGCGCGCCGGACGAGGTCGCCGCCGCGGCCGCGGCGATGTCGGCCTGAAGCGCCGCCTGAGGGGAGGGACGGAATGTTCGATCTGACGGGACGGCGCGCGCTCGTGACCGGCGCCTCCGGCGGCATCGGCGCCGCCGCGGCGCGGGCGCTGCACGCGCAGGGCGCGACGCTGGCGCTGGCCGCGCGCAGGGCCGACGCGCTGCAGGCGCTCGCCGACGAACTGGGCGAGCGCGTCCACGTGACGCCCTGCGACCTCGCCGACCCCGCGTCGGTGGACGCGCTGCCGAAGGCGGCGGCGGAGGCGATGGGCGGCGTCGACATTCTCGTGAACAACGCCGGCGTCACCCGAGACAACCTCTTCATGCGCATGAGCGACGCGGAGTGGGACTCGGTGATCGCCGTCAACCTCACCGCCGCCTTCCGGCTGGCGCGCGGCTGCCTGCGCGGCATGATGAAGGCGCGCTGGGGGCGGGTCGTCTCCGTCACCTCCATCGTCGGGACGACGGGCAATCCGGGGCAGGGCAACTACGCCGCCAGCAAGGCGGGCCTCGTGGGCATGTCGAAGTCCCTCGCCGCCGAGGTCGCCTCGCGCGGCGTCACGGTGAACTGCGTGGCGCCGGGCTTCATCGCGACCGCGATGACCGACGCGCTGGCCGACGCGCAGAAGGAGAAGCTGCTCACGGCGATTCCCGCGGGGCGCATGGGGTCTCCCGAGGAGATCGCGGCGGCGGTCGTCTATCTTTCGAGCGACGAGGCGCGCTATGTGACCGGCCAGACGCTGCACGTGAACGGCGGGATGGCGATGATCTGAGTGGGTCTTCCCAAGGCGTCTCGGCGTATTTGCCGAGTCTTGGGGGTGTGCTAAGCAACCGCCGGGCCAAGGCAGCCGGCGTCGGGAAAGCGTCGTCGAGAGCAGGCGGGCCACGGGCCGCCGCGGCGCGGACAGAGGTTAACACTGGGCCGCTGCGGCTCATACAATGAGGGACTGGACCATGAGCGATATCGCTGACCGGGTTAAGAAGATCGTCGTCGACCACCTGGGCGTCGATGAGGAGAAGGTCGTGGAGAGCGCGAGCTTCATCGACGATCTGGGCGCCGACAGCCTCGACACGGTCGAGCTTGTGATGGCTTTCGAGGAGGAGTTCGGGATCGAGATCCCCGACGACGCCGCGGAGACCATTCAGACCTTCGGCGACGCGGTGAAGTTCATCTCCGAGAACGCGGCGAACGCCTGATTTCGGCCGGGCGGAGGCGGCCGGGCCGCCTCCGGCGCCTTGCGCCCGCCGCCGCCCGCCCCGCTGGCGCCGCGCCGCGGGCAACCGGAGTGCTTGCATGAAACGGGTCGTGATAACCGGCGTCGGCGCCCTGACGCCGCTCGCCTGCGGGGTCGAACAGACCTGGGCGCGCCTCCTCAACGGCGCTTCGGGCGCCGCAGCGGTGAAGTACTTCGACGCGCGGCACCTGCCGTGCCAGATCGCCTGCGAGATAAAGTTCGGGCCGACGGCCGAGGGCGGCTTCACGCCCGAGGACTGGATGCCCGCCCGCGAGCGGCGCAAGCTGGACCGCTTCATCGTCTACGCCATGGTGGCCGCCGATCAGGCCATCTCGGATTCCGGCTGGGCCCCGACCGACGAGGAGGACCAGGAGCGCACCGGCGTGATGATCGGCTCCGGCATCGGCGGCATCGAGACGATCGCCGAAGGGGCCATCACGCTCAAGGAGCGCGGCCCCCGGCGCATCTCGCCATTCTTCATTCCCGCCGCCCTGATCAACCTCTGCTCCGGGCAGGTGTCGATCAAGTACGGCTTCAAGGGCCCCAATCATGCCGTGGTGACGGCATGCTCCACCGGGGCTCACGCCATCGGCGACGCCGCTCGGATCATTCGCGCCGGGGAGGCGGACGTGATGGTCGCGGGGGGGGCGGAGGCGCCGATCTGCGAGCTCTCCATCGCCGGTTTCTCCGCCTGCAAGGCGCTCTCGACCAAGTTCAACGACGCGCCGGAGAAGGCGTCGCGGCCCTATGACCGGGATCGCGACGGCTTCGTGATGGGCGAGGGCGCCGGGGTCGTCGTCCTTGAGGAGTACGAGCACGCGCGGGCGCGCGGAGCGAAGATCTACGCCGAGGTGCTGGGTTACGGCATGTCGGGCGACGCCTACCACATCACGTCTCCGGCGCCCGACGGCGACGGCGGATACCGCTCGATGCGCGCGGCGCTGAAGAGCGCCGGGCTCGACGCCTCCGACGTCGACTACGTGAACGCGCACGGCACCTCGACGCCGATGGGCGACGAGATCGAGCTGCAGGCGGTGGCGCGCATGCTCGGCGCCCATGCCGGATCGGTCACGATGTCTTCCACCAAATCCTCGACCGGCCACCTCCTCGGCGCCGCGGGCGCGATCGAGGCGATCTTCTGCGCGCTGGCCCTCCGGGACCAGGTGGCGCCGCCGACGCTCAATCTCGACAACCCTTCCGTGGAAACGCAGATCGATCTCGCGCCGCATCAGCCGCGCGAAAGGAGAATCGACGTGGCGCTCTCCAACTCCTTCGGCTTCGGCGGCACCAACGCCTCGCTGGTGCTCGGCCGGGCGCCCTGAGGGCCGCCGCATGCGCAGCGTCGCGGCGAACGCGCTGACGCTGCTGATCGTGCTGGGCGTCGTTGCGGCGGGCATGATCGGCTATGCGATGCGTCAGGTGGGGGCCGAGGGGCCGCTGGCGGAGCCGGCGCGCTTCACCGTGGCGCGCGGCGCCTCTCTCTCGCAGGTGTCGGAACGACTGGCGGAGGCGGGCATGATCGAGTCCCCGACGCTGTTCCGCCTCGCGGCGCGCTATCGCGACCAGGACGAATCCCTGCGATTCGGCGAGTACGACATTCCGGCCGGCGCCTCGATGGCGGGATTGCTCGACATTCTCACCAGCGGCCGGACCGTGCAGTACTCGCTGACGGTCGCGGAAGGGCTGACCTCGCAGGAGGTCGTGGCGCTTCTCAGGGCCGAGTCGCTGCTGAGCGGCGAGATCGACGAGACGCCGCCGGAGGGCGCGCTGGCGCCGGACACCTATGCGATCCAGCGGGGCGACAGCCGGGCGGCCACCCTGCAGCGCATGAAGGACCTCCAGACGCGGAGGGTCGCCGCCGCCTGGGAGGCGCGCGATCCCGAGCTGAGGCTCTCCAGTCCGCTCGACCTCGTGACGCTGGCGTCGATCATCGAAAAGGAGACGGGCGTCGCGGCGGAGCGCGGTCTCGTCGCAGGCGTGTTCCACAACCGGCTGGAGCGCGGGATGCGCCTGCAGTCCGACCCGACGATCATCTACGGGATCACGGAGGGGCGCGGGCCGCTGGCGCGCTCGCTGACGCGGAGCGACATCCAGACGCCGACGCCCTGGAACACCTACACGATCGACGGCCTGCCGCCGACGCCTATCGCCAATCCGGGCGAGGCGTCCCTGATGGCGGCCGCGCGGCCTGAAGCGACCGACGCCTACTATTTCGTGGCGGACGGCACGGGCGGACATGCGTTCGCGCGGACGCTTCAGGAGCACAATCGCAACGTCGCGGCGTGGCGGGCGATCGAGCGTTCTCGGGAGCAATCTGGCAACTAATTGTTATTTAAAGTAAAAAAATCTAAAATGCTTGACAATCGCCGCGATTGACGGTAGAACGGCAAGCATTGGACATGAAATTGATTCCCGGCGTCGGCTGGAGTGAGTGAGCCGGGGTCATTGCTTGAGCGTATTTTTTGTGAGGTCCGGCGTGGCGACATCCCCAAACGCGCAGCGCGCGGCACGCAAAGCGCTGCAGCACGCCTGCGCAATCTACGAGGAGCTCGCCACCACTCTGACTGCGGTGATCGTGCGTCTTCGCAACGAGGAGGAGCGGCGACCTCTCGACCGTGACGAGATGGGCGTCATCCGCGCGCATCAGAAGGCTGTATTGATGGTGCTCGATTATGAAGCCAAGCTCTTGCGGCGCCATGTCGGCGTGCAGCGCGCCAGCGAGCGCGCCATCGACCTCGACGCAGCGCGGGCTGAAGTCGCTCGCCGACTCGCTGGCCTCGCTGGAGCGCAGTGAGCGCGAGGCGTTCATCCGCGGATTGAGCGCCAACGCGCAGGCCGCTCTGCCCTATCTGTTCGAAGTCTGGGCGCGTCCGGACCACCAGCTCGCGCCGGAAGGCGACTGGACCACATGGGTGGCGATGGGCGGGCGCGGCGCCGGCAAGACCAGAGCGGGCGCCGAATGGCTGCGCGCTCAGGTCGAGGGCGCGACGCCGACGGCGCCGGGTCGCGCGAAGCGGGTGGCGCTGGTGGCGGAGACGTGGGCGCAGGCGCGCGACGTCATGGTGTTCGGCGACAGCGGGATCATGACCTGCACGCCGCCGGATCGCAGGCCGGACTACGTCGCGACCCAGCGACGGCTGCTCTGGGCCAACGGCGCGGAGGCTCAGCTGTTCTCCGCGGCCGATCCGGAGTCGCTGCGCGGCCCGCAGTTCGACTGCGCCTGGTCGGACGAGCTCGCGAAGTGGCGGCGCGGCCAGCAGGCGTGGGACATGCTCCAGTTCGGCCTGCGCCTCGGGACGCGGCCGAGGCAGGTGGTGACGACGACGCCGCGCGACAGCGCGCTGTTGCGGCGCATCCTGGAGGACCCCTCGACGGTGGCGACGACGGCGCCGACCGCGGCGAACCGGGCCTATCTGGCGAAGGACTTTCTGGAGACGATCACGAGCCGCTACCACGGGACGGCCCAGGGGCGGCAGGAACTCGACGGCGAACTGCTGACCGAGCGGCCGGGCGCGATGTTCACCCGAACCGGAATCGAGCGGCACCGCGTCGCGAAGGCGCCGGCGCTGGACCGGGTGGTGGTCGGCGTCGATCCGCCGGTGACGAGTCACGCCGGCTCCGACGCCTGCGGGATCGTGGTGGCCGGCAGGGCGGGGGACGCCTGCTACGTGCTGGCGGACCGCTCGGCGCAGGGGCTGGCCCCGGCGGCGTGGGCGGCGCTGGTCGCCGAGGCGGCGAGGACCTTCGGCGCCGCCCGCATCGTCGCGGAGGTGAATCAGGGAGGCGATCTCGTGGCCGAGATGATCAGAAGCCTCGATCCCGCCGCGCCGGTCTCGACCGTGCGGGCGACGACCGGGAAAGCGGCGCGGGCGGAGCCGGTGTCGCTGCTCTACGAACAGGGGCGTGTGCGCCATGTCGGCTGCCACCCCGCGCTTGAGGACGAACTGTGCGCCTTTGGCGGACCGGGGCCGAGCCCCGACCGCGTCGACGCCCTGGTCTGGGCGGTGACCGCGCTGATGCACGAGCCTGGGGGCGCGCCGCGAGTTCGGCGCCTCTGAACAGGGTTCGACGAGCCGCGTCGACGGGGCCGCAAGGGCGGCGTCGGCGCCCCCGATGCAACCATGGGAGACGCTGATGGCGTTCGGCATTTTCGGCGCGTGGCGACAGCCTGCGCGCGAACAGAAGGCCTCGGCGGTAGGGGCCATGACGGTGATCAACGGGCCGGGCCGCGCGGCATGGACGCCGCGCGATACGGTCTCGCTGACGCGCGCCGGCTACGCCGGCAACGTGATCGGCTTCCGCTGCGTGCGCATGATCGCCGAGGCGGCCGCCGCTGTGCCGCTGCGCTTCGTCGAAGGCGGGCGCGAGCTGACCGACCACCCGATGATCACGCTGCTGCAGAGCCCCAATCCGGGGCAGGACGGCGCGGCGCTGCTCGAGGCGACCTACGGACATCTGCAGCTCTCGGGCAACGCGTATCTCGAGGCCGCCAACTGCGACCCGCGCGGCGCGCCGGCGGAGCTGCACGTGCTGCGGCCCGACCGGGTGCGGGTGGTGCCAGGCGCCGACGGCTGGCCGGAGGCATACGAGTACCGTGTCGGCGCCGCGGCGCACCGCTTCTCCATGGCGTGCGACGCCCCGCCGATGCTGCACCTGCGCTCGTTCCATCCGTTGAACGACCATTACGGCATGTCTCCGCTCGAGAGTGCGGCGGCGGCCATCGACATCCACAACGAGGCCGCGCGCTGGAACAAGGCGCTGCTCGACAACGCGGCCCGTCCGTCCGGCGCAGTCGTCTATCGCGGCGCCGACGGGGCCGGAACGCTGACCGAGGAGCAGTACGGGCGGCTGGTCGAGGAGCTCGAGGCGAACCATCAGGGCGCGCGCAACGCGGGACGGCCGATGCTGCTGGAGGGCGGGCTGGACTGGAAGCCGATGGGCTTCAGCCCCGCCGAGATGGAGTTCCTCGAGACGCGCAACGCCGCCGCGCGCGAGATCGCGCTCGCCTTCGGCGTGCCGCCGCTGCTGCTCGGCCTGCCCGGCGACAACACCTATGCGAACTACCAGGAGGCCAACCGCGCCTTCTTCCGTCAGGCGGTGACGCCGCTCGCCCGCCGGACCGCCAGCGCCCTGTCGGGATGGCTGGGGTGGCGTTGGGGCGGCGCCGTGCGGGTGGAGCCCGACCTCGACCGTGTTCCCGCCCTCTCCGAAGAAAGGGATGCGCAATGGAACCGGATCGCAAACGCGGACTTCCTCGACGCGGACGAGAAGCGCCGGCTTCTGGGGCTGCCGCCGCGGGAGGATCGGAGGTGAAGGACCGTCTCTCCACGGGCTCCCGGGCGACCGATCCGGAGGCGGAGACCTACGAGGCGGCCTCGGCGCGCCGGCTTTCCGAGCTGCGGGTCATCGGCAGGCGCTGGCGGGCGCTGCAGACCCGTCTCGACGCCGTGACGCGGCTCGTCAACCAGCACCAGCGTCGTTTGTGACGGGCGATGTGCGGATAGGAGCGAACAAGATGAACAACGACATGCGCTCGATCGACGAGGGCCCGTCTTCTCTCGGGGCGGGCGCCGTCCTGGAGATGAAGTTCTGCGCGCTCGGGCGTCGCTCCGACGCGGAGCCGGGCCTGATCGAGGGGTACGCCAGCCTGTTCGGCGTGATCGACGAGGGCGGCGACGAGGTGGCTCCCGGCGCGTTCGCGGCGTCGCTGCAGCGGCGCGGCGCCTCGGTGAAGCTGCTGTGGCAGCATGATCCGATGCAGCCGATCGGGGTGTGGAACGCGCTGCGCGAGGACGACCGCGGCCTTCGCGTCTCCGGCCGACTGCTGCCGGACGTGCGCCGCGGCGCGGAAGCGGCGGCGCTGCTGAGCGCGGGCGCCATCGACGGCCTGTCGATCGGCTACCGCGTGATCCGCGCCGAGAAGCGGCAGGGCGGGGGGCGGCGGCTGCTTGAGATCGATCTCTGGGAAGTGTCGCTGGTGACGTTCCCGATGTTGCCGCAGGCCCGCGCGACAGCCGGCCTGCTGCTGAGCGACGACGGCGAGGCGGCCGCCGCGCGCCTGCTGACGGAAGCGCTGCGAGAGGCGCGCGGCGTGATCTGACGTTTTCTGCGGGTGTTTCAGAGAAGGTGTTTTTTGATGAGCGAGACGCATTCGATCGAAGACGGCGGCGCCGCGGCCGGCGCCATCCGAGAAGCGAAGGCCGAGGTGAGCGCTCTGGTGCGCGACCTCAAGTCATTTCAGGAAAAGATTGAGGCCAAGATGAAAACCCAGGACGACCGCATTTCGATGATCGACCGCAAGCCCGGCCAGCGCCCTGCGCTCGCCGGCGCCGCCGCGGACGCGACGCCGCACCGCAAGGCCATCGGCGACTACCTGCGCAACGGCGACGAGAGCGGCCTGCGCGGCCTGACGGTCGAGCGCAAGGGCCTGTCGACGGCGGTCGCCGCCGAGGGCGGCTATCTCGTCGATCAGGAGACCGCCGGGCGCATCGGCTCGATCCTGCGCGGCGCCGGCTCGCTCCGCTCCGTCGCGACGGTGGCCCAGGTCGAGGCGGGCAGCTTCGAGGTGCTCATCGACGCCACGGGCATGGCCAGCGCGTGGCTCGCCGAGGGCGCGTCGCCGGCCGAGACCGACGCCGGGCAGATCACCAAGATCTCCATCCCGCTGCACGAGCTGGCGGCGATGCCCCGCGCATCCCAGCGGCTGCTGGACGACAGCGCCTTCGACATCGAGGGCTGGCTGGCGGAGCGCATCGCCGACACCTTCTCGCGCGCCGAGAACGCGGCGTTCACGTCCGGCGACGGCGTCGACAAGCCGCGCGGCTTCCTGACCTATCCGACCACGCCGGCCGACGCCTGGGTGCTCGGCGCGCTCGGCTACATCGCCACCGGCGCCGCCGGCGCCTTCGACCCGACGGACCCCGCGGACGCTCTGGTCGATCTCGTCTACAGCCTCGGCGCGCGCTACCGCCAGAACGCGGTGTTCGCGATGAACTCCAAGACCGCCGGCGCGGTGCGCAAGATGAAGGACGCCGAGGGCCGCTTCCTGTGGGCCGAGGGCGTCTCGGGCGACCAGCCGGCGCGCCTGATGGGCTATCCGGTGCTGACCGTCGAGGACATGCCCGACATCGCCGCCGACGCCTTCGCCATCGCGTTCGGCGACTTCCGCGCCGGCTACACCATCGCCGAGCGGCCCGACGTGCGCATCCTGCGCGACCCCTACACCGCCAAGCCGCACGTGCAGTTCTTCGCCTCGGCCCGCGTCGGCGGCGACGTGACCGACACCGCGGCGATCCGTCTGCTGAAGTTCGGCGTCTCCTGAGCGCCTGAGCCGTCCGCGGACGGCTGAGGCGAGAAGGACCGGCGCGCGCGGAGTTCCCCCGCGCGCCGGGCTGCGGCGCGCGCGCCCACACCGGGCCGAGGCGCGCGGCCGAGCGTTCCGGCGGGCTCGGCGCCATGGGGTTTCACGAAAGGAGCGGATATGCGCATCGAGATCACCGGCCCCGCCGTGTCGACCGAGGCGGTGGCCGACCTCTCCCGCCATCTGCGGCTGCCGGTCGGCTTCGATGACGACGCCGATCGTCTGGCGCAGCTTGAGCGGCTGCTGTCGGCTGCGACGCGGGTCGTCGAGGAGCGCACGCGCCGTCTGCTGCTTGCGCGGACCGCGACGCTGCGCAAGGCCGGATGGGACGACGGCGACACGCTCGTCCTGCCGATCGGGCCGGTGATCTCGGTCGGCGGCCTGACGGTCGTGACCGTCGACGGCGACCGCGGCGACGTCGCGGCGGACGCCTGGCGGCTGGAGACGCTGCGCGGCAGGCCGCATCTGCGCGCGCGCGCCGGGCGCAGGCTGCCGACCGTCCCGGCCGAGGGGCATGTCGAGGTCAGCTACCTCGCGGGCTACGGCGCGGTCTGGAGCGACGCGCCGCAGGACCTGCGGCAGGCCGCGGTGATCCTCGCCGCGTCATGGTTCGACGCGGGCGGCGCGCCGGGCGGCGTCGTGCCCGCGACCGTCAACGCGCTGATCGCGCCCTACGTGCCGGTGCGGCTGTGAAGGCCCCGCTGCTCAACCGACTGCTGACGCTCGAAGCGGAGAGGCGTGAGGAGGACGGGGCCGGGGGCGCGACATCGGTCTGGACGGCGCTCGGCGCCCACTGGGCGGAGCTGCGGGCGACATCGGCGCGCGAGAGCGTGGCCGGCGGCGTCGAGGCCAGCGCCGTCACGCACCGCGCGACCCTGCGATGGACGCCCTTCGACGCTCCGTCGCGACCGACGGCGCGACAGCGGTTCCGCGACGGCCGCCGCGTGTTCGACATCCTCGGCGTGTCCGAAGCCGACCCGCGCAATGCGCATCTGCATGTATGGCTTCGGGAAGGAGCGCCGCTGTGACCTACGCTTTCTCATGGCCGCTTCAGCAGGCGCTCTACGCTGCGCTCGGCGATCAGCCGACCATCGCCGCCGAAGTCGACGGCGGCGTCCACGACGCGCCGCCGCACGCCGAGACGCTCGGCCCCGACCCGGCCCCGTTCCTGCTGATCGGGGACGAGACGGTCGAGGCCTGGGGCGACGCCGACGCGGCGGGCGCGGCCCATGTGCTGACGATCTCGGTGATCTCCGGCGAGGCGGGATTCGGGCGGCTGAAGCGCATCGCGGGCGCGGTCTGCGACGCGGCGCTCGGACCGCTCAGCCTCAGCCGCGGACGCGTGGCGCTGGCGCGCTTCCTTGGCGCGCGGACCCGGGTGATCGCCCGGGCGGGGCTTCGGCGCATCGACCTGCGCTTCCGCTTCGCGATCGAGCAGGACGGCTGACGCAGGTCGCGACAGCGCGGATTTTCACAGCATCGAAGGAGTGCGGAGCATGGCGGCCCAGCGCGGCAAGGACCTTCTCATCAAGCTCGACGCGCAAGGCTCGGGCGATTTCGAGACCATCGCAGGGCTGCGCGCGACGCGCCTGTCGCTGAACGCGGCGGCGGTGGACGCCACCAGCGCCGAGGCCGCCGGGCGGTGGCGGGAGCTGCTGGCCGGAGCGGGCGTTCAGTCCGCCAGCGTCAGCGGCTCGGGCGTCTTCAAGGATGCGGCGTCGGACGCCGCGCTGCGGACGGTGTTCTTCGACGGCGCGACGCCGCCGTTTCAGCTCGTGATACCGGACTTCGGACGCATCGAGGGAACCTTCCTCGTCTCGCGGCTGGAGTATGCGGGGGACCATGACGCCGAGGCGCTGTTCACGCTGAGCCTGGAATCGGCCGGGCCGCTCGTCTTCACGGCTTTCTGAGCATGGCCAATCCGATGCGCGGCGAGGTTTCGGTCGGCGTCGAGGGCAGGCCGCGCACGCTGCGCCTCACCCTTGGCGCGCTGGCCGAGCTCGAAGCCGGCCTCGGCGCCGAGGGCCTCGTCGACCTGGTGGACAGACTGGAGCGCGGCGGTTTGCGCGCGCGGGACGCCATCGCGGTGCTGACCGCAGGGCTCCGAGGCGCCGGCGAGTCGGTGAGCGGCGAGGACGTGGCCTCGATGCGCTTCGACGGCGGCCCCGCGGCGGCGGCGCGGGCGGCCCTGGCGCTGCTCGCGGCGACCTTCTCGGAGACGCAGCCGTGATCGGACCGCGCCGGCTCGACTGGCGAGGTCTGATGGAGACGGGTCTCGGGCGGCTGCGACTGCCGGCCGAGGCCTTCTGGGCGATGACGCCGCGCGAGTTCGCCGCCGCCTGCGCAGGCGCCTTCGGTGCCGCGGGCGGCGCGACGGACGCGGGGTCGCTGCGGGCGCTCATGGCGCAGTTTCCCGACGCGGCCGCGACGAAGCAGGAGGATGCGACATGAGCGACGCCGAAAGCTGGCGGGACGAGGCGGGCGCGGACCGGATGCGCGCGACTGCCGAGGCGATGGAGGCTGCCGAGCAGGCCGCCGGCGCGCTGTCGAACGCGGTGGGGCTGAACCTGCGCCGCTCGCTGGAGGAGGCCGCACGCGGCGCCGCGGGCTTCGGCGAGGTTGCGCGCCGTTTCGCGCAGGACATGGCGCGGGACGGCCTGCGCGCGGCGGTCGACCCGCTGCGCCGCGCTGTCGGCGACGGCGTCGGCGCGCTGACCGGCTCGCTGATCCAGGGCCTCGGCGGGGCCATCTCGGGCGCCGGCGCAGGCGTGCGCGCCTTCGCCAAGGGCGGCGTGGTCGAGGGCGCGACGGCCTTCCCGATGGCGGGCGGCGCCGGGCTGATGGGCGAGGCGGGACCGGAGGCGATCCTGCCGCTGGCGCGCGCGGCTGACGGTCGGCTCGGCGTGCGGGGCGGCGGCGGCGTCCATGTGACGCTGAACGTCTCCACGCCTGACGTCGAGGGCTTTCGACGTTCAGGCCCGCAGGTCGCGGCTGAGCTCGCCCGCGCCGTGACGCGCGGACGGCGAGGGCTCTGAAGGTCGACAGGGGAGGCGGGGCGATGAACTTCCATGAAGTGCGGTTTCCGGCGGCGATTTCGCTCGGCGCGACCGGGGGGCCCGAGCGGCGCACCGAGATCGTGACGCTCGCGAGCGGCCATGAGGAGCGCAACGCGACCTGGGCCCATGCGCGCCGTCGCTACGACGCCGGCCTCGGCCTGCGGCGGCTCGACGACGTGCATGCGGTGCTGGCCTTCTTCGAGGCGCGGCGCGGCCGTCTCTACGGTTTTCGCTGGAAGGACTGGGCGGATCACAAGTCCTGCCCGCCCTCGCAGACGCCGACGCCGGTGGACTGCGCGCTCGGCGTCGGCGACGGGGCGCGCACGGCGTTCCAGCTGGTGAAGAGCTACGTGTCCGGACCTGCGCTCTACGCGCGCCCCATCGCCAAGCCGGTGGCGGGCTCGGTGCGCGTCGCGGTCGACGGGACGGAGCTCGCCGAGGGCGTCGGCTTTGCGGTGGACGCGGCGTCCGGCGTCGTGACGCTCGCCGCGGCGCCGGCGCCCGGCGACGCCGTGACGGCGGGCTTCGCCTTCGACGTGCCGGTGCGGTTCGACACGGATCGGCTGGAGGTCAACCTGGCGGCGTTCGAGGCGGGCGCGATCCCGTCGGCGCCCGTGGTCGAGGTGCGCGTCTGATGCGCAGCCTGGACCCCGCGCTGGCCGCGCATCTGGCCTCCGGCGCCACGACGCTCTGCGACTGCTGGCTGCTGCTGCGGCGCGACGGGCTGCGGCTGGGTTTCACCGATCACGACGAGGCGGTCGCGTTCGACGGCATGCGGTTTCTTCCGGAGACGGCGCTCTCCGCCAGCGCGGCGGAGGCCGTGACGGGCATGGCCGCCGGCAATTTCGAGGTCGCCGGCGCGCTGAGCTCCGACGCCATCGCGGCGCGCGACGTGGCGCGCGGCCTCTTCGACGGCGCCGGGCTGACGCGCTGGCGGGTCAACTGGGCCGCGCCCGAGCAGCGCGTGAAGCTGTTCGAGGGGACGCTCGGCGAGATCACGACCGAGAAGGGCGGCTTCCGCGCCGAAGCGCTTGGGCCGGCTTCAGCGCTGAACCGGCCGCTGGGGCGCGCCTATCTCGGCGCATGCGACGCCGCGCTCGGCGACGCGCGCTGCGGTGTGGACCTTGACGGGCCGGGCCTCCGGGGCGCCGGCGTGGCGCAGGCTTTCGACGCGCGGGGGCTGCGGGCGACGGGGCTGGAGGGCTTCGCTTCGGGCTGGTTCGCCCATGGCGCGCTGCGCTGGACCACCGGCGCCAACGCCGGAGACATTGCGGCCGTTCGCGACGACGCGACGTCGCAGGGCGCCCGCATGCTGACGCTCGCGCGCACGCCGGAGGCGCCCGTCGCCGAGGGCGACGCGTTCGTCGCGACGGCGGGGTGCGACAAGCGATTCGCGACCTGCGCCGCCAAGTTCGGCGCCGCGATGAACTTCCGCGGGTTTCCGCACATGCCCGGGGACGACTGGATCGCCGCAAGCCCGGCGCCGGGCGCCGCGCATGACGGAGGCTCGCGGCATGGCTGACGCGGCGGCGCCGGGAGCGCTGGCCGTCGCCGCCGCGCGCGCGTGGGTCGGCACGCCCTACGAGCAGGGCGCCAGCGCGCAGGGGGCGGGGGCGGACTGCCTCGGCCTGCTGAGAGGCGTGTGGCGGACGCTCTATGGCTGGGAGCCCGAGGAGGCGGCGGGTCCGTTCCATCGCCCGAGCGCGACATGCGGCGTCGACGAACGCCTCTGGCGCGGCCTCGCCGGCCGGATGGAGGCGATCGCGCCGGCGGCGGCGCTGGCGGGGGACGTGGCGCTGATCCGGATGCGGACCGGCGCGGCGGCCGAGCATGTCGGCGTGCTGGCGTTCTGTCCTGCGCGCGGGGCGACGCTGGTGCACGCCTACTCCCGGCGCGGCGTCGTGGAGTCCGCGCTTGGGCCGTCGTGGCGCCGGCGCGTCGTGGCGGCGTTCCGTTTTCCGGAGGATGTGTGATGGCGACGCTTGTTCTGGCCGCGGCTGGCGCGGCGGCGGGATCGGCCGCGGGCGCGGCCCTCGGCGCCGAGCCCTCGATCGCCTCGATGAGCGGATCGGGCG